>CACXDP010000438.1 GCA_902766445.1 uncultured Coriobacteriaceae bacterium | reverse complement strand
CGCTTCTGGTACCACATGGGTGGCCTGGCTGCCTTCGCCAAGCTCTTGGGGAGCACCGACCTTCACTTCCAGAACATCCTCTGCTGCCAGACGATGCCCTACATCATCGACCTCGAGACCATGCTGTCTCCCATCTCCGCCGAGCGGCTGGCCTATCTGCAGTCTGCGGACACGAGGGAGTGCCACACACATTCCCTCGCCCCCTCGTTGCTCATGCCCTTCCGAGTCGAGGACACGGAGATGAGCGTCCTCACCAACACGGAGGAGGATGGAATCGCTCCTGTCGTGGATGGAAAGATCGTTACTGTGAGGCCCTACCAATCCGCGTTCAAGCAGGGCTACAGTGTTGTCTACACCCGCATCGTGGAACACAAGCAAGCGATCCGGGAGGTCGTGTCGTCGTTTCCCCTGGACATGACGGTCCGGATCGTCATGCGCGCCACGAGGGGATATTGGTTGATGTTACAAAAGCTGTACCACCATTCGGCCTTGGCAACAACCGCGGACAGGCAGCGATGCCTAGATACGCTCGAGCGAATCTTGCGTGAGAGCGGCTTAACCGCAGAAACTCCGATTATCAACAGCGAAATCGAGCAGATGCGGCGAGGCGATGTGCCATACTTCTACACCTACGTCGACAGCCTGTCCCTGTATGGTGACGGAGAAGAGCTCGCGCAAGGCAAATTCAGCCTGTCGGCGATCGAGCGCATAGTCGACACACTCGACGCGATGGGCGAAGAGGATGAGGCCTTTGACCTATCCTACATCGATCGCGCGATCGGGCTCTATAGCTACGAGTCGGACGAGTCGCAAAAGGAAGCCCCCATATGCCGGAACGTCGCAGACGCCCCTATTTCCAGGGAGCACGCGATTGAGGCGGCCAAAAAGGTGTTCGAGGAGATGCACGACTTGGGCATCGAGGCACCCAACGGGCGACTGGTGTGGGGATACGTTGACAATCACAGCCAGGCGTTCCAATTTGGCGGCGCCGGTCTGTTCGACGGCTTCACAGGACTTGCGGTGTTTGCCTCTGCCTGCGCGGCAGTATGGCCCGATGGCCGCATTCGAGAGCAGACGGATGCGCTCGTCCAGGAAGCGATCGGCGAGATACGGGGGCTGTGTCGCGTTATGGACAGGCTCATGGACAACCCCGACTTCGACGTTCCCGTCGGGGAAGGCTCTGGCTTTGGAGGAATCCTGACTGGCATCGCACTTATGCGCCGCTATGCGCCAAGCGAGACGTTGGATGCCCTCTGCGAACAGGTTTTGGCTCTTCTCCAAAGGACGGAGTTTTTGGGCTGCACTATAGCCGACCGTATTGGCGGGCTGGCAGGACTTGTCGCCAGCTTGTGCAGGTTCGAGGAATACCGGGGCCAGACGACAACGATTCGCAATGCAGCGGACCGCATCCTCGAGCTCAAGAAGTTCGCCTACAAGGATTACGTCCTCTGGAAGACCATGTCCGATATCCCCCGCCTGCTTAGCGGTGCCGGGCACGGAATGTCGGGGATTGCCGAGGCCCTTGTCGCCGCGGCTGACATTCTGGGTGATGACCGGTATCTCCCTGCCGCCACCGAGGCCTTGGACTACGAAATCGATGCCTATCGACGGTATGAGAAGAAGTTCGGCACATGGGCCGACCTGCGTCAATTCCCGCCGGTGAAGTACATGCATGGGTATTGCGCGGGAGCGCCAGGCACGGGAATCGTCGTCAATCGCATTTTGGAGGAGGGGCACGGCGACGCAAAGGCGCAGACCATTGCTCGCCTGGCACGACAGAGCGTCGATACGCTTCCCCTGATGCCTTTTGATCATCTGTGCTGCGGTAACTCAGCCGTCGCGGAGTACTACCTGTCCGTAGGGGACCACGAGGCTGCAGGCAGGGTTCTTGGAGCCATTGGCGGGTATGGCCAGCATGAGGGCGGCCATCGGGACTTAATCTCGAACGCAAGCTGCAGCTCCATCGCCACGCTCTTTAATGGGGTCTGCGGTGTTGGCTATGAGCTGTTGCGCTACGCGTACCCAGAAACGATACTCTCCGTTCTGTGACGAGGTAAACGGCCATGTACTACCGCATAACCGATCACGTAGCGCTGCGAAACTGGTTGGATATCGGCTTCGCAATCTATAAGCGGGGAATCCGCAAGCCGTTTCCCCTGTCGGAGAGGATTGCAGCCACCATGCTCCTTGCCGATGGCGAACACGACATGGAAACGGACGACACGGTCATACTCCTCGTAATGAGGAAGCTGATCGAGCCTTGCGAGAAGGGCGAGCGACCTAGCGCGTGGTCGGCATTTCGTGCGTACGACAACGCATGCTTCCCCATGATGAACCTCATGATCGCGGGCAAGTGCAACTTCAATTGCCTGCACTGCTTCAACGCTGCCGACAACGCCTCGCTGATGACGGAGTGGTCGTTTGAGGACCTCTGCGAGTTGCTAGACCAAGCGCGTAACTGCGGTATCACCAGCTTTCAGATCACGGGCGGCGAGCCAATGGCGCACCGTCGCTTCCTCGATATCCTGCACGAGATATACAAGCGCGACATGGACGTCTTCGCAATCAACACGAACGGCTGGTACCTCACGCAGGAGGTCCTCGACGAGATGAAGTCCATCGGCTGCGCGCCCACGATGAAGATATCCTTCGACGGCATAGGCTTCCATGACTGGATTCGCCAGCGCGAGGGCGCGCAAGAGAGCGCCATCGCCTCGATGGAGCTCTGCGTCGAGAACGGCCTCGAGGTCGTTTCCAACACGCAGGTGAACCGCAAGAACGTCCACACCATGATGCCGACGGCACGACTGCTCAACGACATCGGCGTCCGAGGGATGCGGATAATCCGCACGACGGAGGCACCGCGCTGGGAGGAGAACGCCGCGAACTCATGCCTGAGTCTGGAGGAATACTACCAGGCCATGCTCGACTTCGCCGTGGAGTACAGCAAAAGCGGCATGATGATGGAAGTGGAGACCTGGCAATACATCGGCCTTCTCCCGAAGCTGCAGAGCTATTATCTGAAGCCCGTGAAGTTCGCGAGCGGCGAACGTCGCGGCGAGAGGTACTGCTGCAATTGCACCCACTCCATGGTCGCGGTCACCTCCGACGGCGAGATCGTGCCCTGCAACCAGATGTCGGGCTACTTCCTCAAGAACGGGATAAGCATGGGCAACGTGCACCAGACACCGTTGAGGAACCTGCTCGGCGGCGGGACGTACGTAAGGACCGCGAACATGACCGTACACGACCTTAGCAACAGCGAGTGCGGGACATGTGAACACCTCGGCTACTGTGGTGGAGGATGCCGTGCCCTGGGCCTTCTGTACTCAGGCAGGCGGGAGCTTACGGGCCTTATGTGCAAGGATGTCACGAAGTGCCGCTTCTTCGAGGACGGCTGGTACCAGAGGATCGCGCAAACCTTGCCCGGATGGACGAATCTGAGCGAGATTGGGGCTTAGGCCGGTCTTGCTCGCGTTTCCCAAAAGATGGGCAGTTTCGAGTGTGTACAGATAAGCCCCTCGATGCGAAGGTGTACCTCCAGGCAGGCGCGGCCAGCTTATAGCATTTTCAGCATTTTCGTATTATTTCGATTTGAAACGATTGGCTCGTTATCGCATAATAGAAT
>CACXDP010000437.1 GCA_902766445.1 uncultured Coriobacteriaceae bacterium | reverse complement strand
AGCGTCTGCGCTCGTGACGGCATCTTCGGCAAGCTCCTTGATGCCCTGTTCGCCCGGCTCGTCGTCCGCAACCTCGTCGACCAGACCGTCATCCTCCCCTTCGGCCTCGACATCGCCAGCCTCGCTCGCGACAGCATCGCCATCCTTCTCAACAAGCTCAAGCCCGGCCGCTTCGTCCTGCGCGGGCTCCGAGAGTTCGACCATGGGTTCGTCCTCCTCCATGGCATCCGATATCGCCTGCTCAGGCGCCATGTCCTCCGCGTAGTACACGAAGTCGGGCTGCGCCCCCTTGGTGACCCCGGTCAGCAGGAGCTCGTTTACGGCGTCTTCGACCGTAAAGCCTTGCGTCACGTTCAGCCGCACCGTGTCGTCCGTGAGCCAGTACGCGGAATCGGGATCGACCGCTTTCGCGCCGCCCTCCTTGATCCGTGCCGCGAGCTGGGTGCCGTCCATGCCCTCGTCCACGGTTACGAGCACCTCCCCCGGCACGTACGCCGCATCGTCCGGGATGGTATAGATCGGCTCGTCCTCGAGCACGATGCTGGTAAGGTCAACCGGCTCGGTGGTTTTGTCAGAGCCCAAGGTAACGGTTTTGTCGGCATCCGTAGCCGCCGCCTTGTCGGTCGACTGGCTGGCCTGGCTCAGAATAGGGACATCAACAGATCGGTCGTCTGCGCCCTGCGTTGCGGAACTCGCGGAGCTGGACGCCGGAGCCTCGGTGACAGCGGCGTCGCTCCGGTTTTTCTCGGCGGCCTTGCCTTCGACCTTGTTTGCATCGCCGTTGTCGGCCTCCCGCGTGCCTTCGCCCGCAGCTTTCCGCGCGCCTTCGCCATCGGCCTTGCGCGCATCTTCGCCATCGGCCTTCCGAGCCTTCTCTTGCGCGGAAACGGGAACGGGGGTCAGCCCAATCGCTTCGGGCTTGACTTCGTCCGAGGTTTGAGCCCCTCCGCTCACGCCAATGCACAGCGCCAATATCGCGCAGCAGCATACAAACACCGTGAGCAAAGACCGACCCTTCGTTTTGTGAGGCTTCACCGTATCACGCTCCTTGGTTCTGATGACCGATATCGAATACTTTACCTGACTTGCCCAAAGGTGAGTACCCCTTTCGTGTATCAGTGCTTTCGTGTACCATCGGGACAGAATCCTAAAGCGCTTGGCGCAGGAAGAGGTGCGCATGGACACGTCAGGAATGCTCCGCCCCGAAGAGCTGCCGTTCGCGGTGCCGAAGGTCTTGGCGGATGCCATCTACGAGCTCATCGATGCGATAGAGCGCGACGACCTGTGTGTAGACTGCTACGAAAACGAGGTGGAGTCGATTGCGCGCAAGCTCGACGAGGAGCATGACATGTGGGTAAGGCGATACTACGCGAGGGGAGGCTGGCGCAATGGCCGACCGTAGCGCGGTTCGCGTCCTCGAGCGTGTCACCTATGACAACTTCGCCGACTACGGCGGAAGCGACCGCAAGAACGGCATTATCCTCGACGGCAAGCGCTACATGGTGAAGTTCCAAGAGCACGAGACTGCTCGCAACGTAAACCAAACCAGCAACGTAAACAACGTCATCGCTGAATATCTGAGCTCTCATATAGCTCAGACCCTCGGACTTCCCGTGCACAAAACGTTGATTGTGTCCATCGAAGGCGAGCTTGCCGTCGCCTGCAAGAACTTCGAGGAACCGGGCACCCGCCACATCGACTTCGACAGGTTTATGCATCGTCACTACGATTCGAAGGACGTGGGACGTCACCCGACACTCGCGCAGGTAAGGGAAGTTCTTGCGACCGACCGGCAACTTGCCCCAGCTTTCAAGGAGAACACCCAATCGTTCTGGGACATGTTTGTGTTTGATGCCATTGTGGGCAACTACGACAGGCACGGAGGAAACTGGGGCTATCTAGCACGCGCGGACAGCGATGTCGCGCGACAGTCTCCCCTCTACGACAACGCCTCAACCTTTTATCCAGCGGTGTCCGAAGACTACATGCCCGCGATCTTGCAGAGCGCAAAGGAGGTCGCAAAGCGCGTGTTGCTCTTTCCGAACAGCGCCATAGAGCACGAGGGGCACAGGTTGAGCTACTACGACGTACTGATGTCCGGATGGGATGGGCCTGCAGCTGCTGCCAGGCGCGTTGTGCCAAATGTCGACGAGCAAAGAATCCTCGCGACGATAGACGAGGTACCAATGAGCGACGTGAGGAGAACGTTCTACAAGACGATGTTGAAAGCTCGCCTGGAACTGCTTTTGTACCCCGCGCTGGTGCATGCGCGCGCGGACAGCTTCGATAAGCGCTCTTCACGCAGGCTGGCCGAGGGATCGCAGATGACCGCTAACGATTTCGAGCTCCTATGGCAAGAATCACTCGGGCGCGATACCATTCTCAACTCCTTTTGCGAGGCGTATCGACCGACCGCCTAAAGATGGGTCCGTCATGACCACCGGCCGCCTCCCTACGCTTCCTCGATGACGCACGTGTGGCGCTTGAATGCGGGGTCGGTGCTGCGCGCGTCCCTCGCCCACGTCGCGCGGACGAGCTCCTTGGAGCGCTCGAAGGCGCGCAGCGGCCCCTCCCACTCGGGCGACCGCGTCGACGTCCTGAACTCGTCGAGCACCTCGCGGTTCGGGACGAACACCTCGCCCATCCCGGCGTCGTAGCCCAGGTAGCCCAGGTGGACGAGCAGCGACAGCACGTCGTCGCGCCCGTGGAACGTCGTCATGTCGTTCTGATAGGTCGAGACGTCGACGCGCAGCCTGCCGCCGTCCATCAGCAGCGCCACCGCGCGCTTGAGGCCGTCGAAGTCCCGCCGGATGTAGTCCGCGAGCGCCTCGTAGGTCTCGGTCTGGTTCCAGTAGTCGCGTATGACGCCCGTGGTGATCGCCTCCACCACGGAGAGGGGGCTGTAGAGCGAGTACCTCGCGGCCGCCGGCGCGCTACCGGTCTCCCTCAACCCCCTATGGCCCGGGTCCGCCGGGACCACGTCGCTCACCTCGTACCCGTCATACCACGCCCGGACGGCCTCGAAGTCGCGGCCGTATTCCTCGCACAGCTCCCGCACCTCATCCTCGGTGAAGCCGGTGTAGCGCGCCAGCTGCCTCGGGAACATCATGGAGTACTCCGTGAACATGTTGAGAGCGGAGTGTTGGCCGT
>CACXDP010000436.1 GCA_902766445.1 uncultured Coriobacteriaceae bacterium | reverse complement strand
GGCACCTCCACGTAGCACAACTTACCGCCTTCGACGGACTTGATCTCGAGGCTGCCTTCGACGCCATTGCGCGTGATGGTGAGTTTGTTGTTTTCGGGCGTCTCGAAATACATGCGGAACGACATATCCGACTCGAGCATGAGCGTCGTGCCTTTGTAGGTGAAGTGCTCAATGTTATCCGGTGCAGTGTATTTGGGGAGCTCGTCCGTTGTGACAGTCACAAAGTCATCGATTGTCGGCAAGGGCCCGTTCGATCCGTTGTCACGAATGTCGAAGTAGTGCTTGGCGTAGGTTCCGTAGGCTTTCATGTCCTTGGCGAGCTGCACCATATTCACGTCTTCGCTCTTAGCGATTCTGTCATCCAGGTAATCGTTTATCGAGTAGGGCAGTCCCGTATCGGCGTCAACCGTCGTGCCGTCACTGTTGGCGAAGGCGATGTAGTCTTCCGGCCCCTTGATCTTCATCGTGAACTTCGTGCCCATCTCCTTGGCCACGGTGGTCATGCTAAACCCGTAAACGAGGCTCGTTGCTCGGGTGTTTGGCCTTTCTTGTGGCGTGACTTCGGAGACCTTCGTCGAAGAGACCAGCGTGTCGCCATTCCAGAACTCCACCTCATAATTTTCCGTGTTATCCGTTATGTCATCACCCAGCACGAGGTAGGTGTTCACGTCAATGACTCCCTCGAGCGTGAGCGTGTGGCCGAAGACCTGCGCATCTAAGGTCGTAGGCTCATAAAGCTCCGTTGTGTAGGTCTTGCCATCAACGACCACACTCGCGGTATAGACCGCTCTGGTGTTAGTTACCGTGAGTTCACTATTAGCTGTGAACTCCGCGTTGGTTCCACCATTTAGTTCACAGGTATCGTTGCAGTTAAACATAGCCGTCGCGCTGCTGTAATCCGGCGCCCAGGTCCATGTGGGTTCCACGTGCTCGTCGGTGGGGACAAAGCTGCTATCGTGTATTTATTCGATATCTCGAGAAGTTTGCTGCCGTGAGGTCCATGGAAGGTTACGCCGGTTTCCTTGTCGAATGAGTATTCGGCAGGACGAGGAGGATCTATGTCATCATCGCCCTCGACATAGAAGTAAAGAATTACTTCCTTGGAAGTTGAAGTGAAGCTCTCCAGAGCAGCACATCCCTTGAAGGCGTCGGTGCCGATACTGTTCAAGCTGCTGCCGACCGTCACGGTTTTGAGCGAGATGCAGTTCTCAAAGGCACTTTCGTTGATGCCAGTGAGGTAGTCGCCCGCTGTCACACTTTTGAGAACTGAGTTATCCTTGAATACATAGGTATCTACAGCTGTGATGGTATTGCCCCGCTGATGTTCGTCAGGATAGTTGGAGGGCACGTTGTCGGGGATAACCACGTTGGCATCCGTGCCGTTGAACCCAATCACCTCGCAAAGCCTATAGCCGCCAATGTCGGTGCTTCTGAAGACGAAATACGGCAATGCAAGCTCTGCCTCGGTCTTGCTGACAGACTGCCCGTCTTCTGATACGAAGTGGCGTCCGCATATGGGGCAGTCGTAGTGCTCTATGCTGCCGTTTGTGTATTCGTCCGTATTGGGGTCATAGGTCGGCGCAATTTCCGGGACAAGCGTCATGCCATCGGCGCTGTGTTCGTGGGCCATTACCAGCGTCTTGCCCCCCATGGCGTCAAGATTGGCTTGGGAAAGCGTGCCGCTATAATCTCATCCAGTACGCCATTCTGTATCGTCATGCCGTTGGCGAGGTGGATGCTGCCGGTAGAATTCGTGCTGTCGCCGATAGGAGGACAGCTGCCAGTGCGATTCGCTGTCGTGTTCCCGCCGTAAAAGTAAATGTTGTTCATGGTTCCGGTGAAGACTTCAGTGTCGGTGACAGGCAAATCGCTGGCACCGATGCCAGGAGCGTTACCCTCTTGGTCGGCTTTGTGGCCACCGGTTGCATTGACACTACCGCCGTTGATGGTGATGTCGCCGCTGTTGCTTCCGCAGCTGCCGAGACCTGGAGCGTTATTACCGCCCGACACATTGAAGTTGCCGCCGTTGATCGTCAAGTTTCCGGAATTATACGGGGCATAATTACCGATGCCGGGATGGTACTCCTCACCACCGTATGCATTAATCTTGCCGGTGCCGCCACTCTGCGCCCAGACGATCAGGTGCGAGTCCGGGTTGAGAACAATACCCTTTTCTGCTGTAAGAGTAAAACTTCCATTAGGACTGTCACAGAGAATCAGGTTGACCGTGCCGGTAACGGAGATGGTGTTTCTGAAGTACCAAGAATCAGCTTCGTTCCCAGTAAGTTCCCGCTTCTGCCCATATCCCATCTCCTTTCCGTTAGACAACCGCCCCTCAAATGACGCGGAAGTTCTTTGCAAACCTGCTGTGCGCCACCTAACCCCTAGCCGGCCAGTTCCAAATAACTGCGGATGACGACGTCGACATAGTTAATCTCCAGCTCGTCCGATTCGTCCTCCTCACCACGTGTACACTCAGCGAATTCCATCATATCCGAAACATTCTCGCAATCTTGGCATTTGATATATGAGGTGACAGTACTTGAATAGTATCACAAAGCATACATGTTTCTTTCAGCTAGCAAGTACCGCCAAGCTCAGGCGCTCCCAAGACCCGTCGCTATGTCCGTTCGACCGACGCAACCTTGTTCACGTAATCGCGCTGCGCAACGAACAGATGGGCAATGAGCTCTGCGAAGACTGGCGGCAGATCCCGGCGGAAAGCGTATGCTGCCATGATGACGTTCTCGAAGCCATCGAGCGCTCGCAAATCGCACCAGGACCAGTCCCAATATGGCTTGAGGAAAGAGAAGCGATGGGCGCAGAACAGCTCGACGAAAGAGGGGTTCTCGCACAAAAACGAAACCGGAAAGCCGTTGAGCGGGAAGCCGAAAGCGCCGTCGTAATCAAAGATGGGTGCCGCGCGCCACACATCCGAATCGATTTTGCGGATGGCACCGAAGTTACCCGGGTTGAAATCCAAAAGTAACGAGAGACAGGCGAAACATGCCCTCCTGGCCACGTGTGCCGAGGCATCCGCAACTCCGATGGCCGCATAGGCATCGATGAGGGCGTCGCATGCCTCCGTCGTGATGCCCCCCTTGCTCAGGCTGGAGCTCTCCCACATATCCGCCATCGCGAAGAGCCGATTCCCGTCGGCGAGCTCCTCATCGCCATCCAACATGAGTGGGCTGATCGAGCAGAGCCTGCCATAGCGCTCCACCACATCCAAGGGAACGCAGCAACCATCGCCGAAGAGCAAGGAACATAGTTCGAATCCCAACTTGGCTCCCACGAGCTCGACGCCATCGGGGTATTCGGCTGCCTTGACAAGGTAGATACCGTTATCGTTGCGCTCCCACGCTTTGACGGCGTGACCGGGCGTCGTGACTTCGGGGGCATCGAGCGAGCAGGCCGTGAGGCGGGCGTAATCGCCCAAAAGAACCGCCGCGCCAAAGCCCGGGTCCCATTCGTTATCGAAGAAGTTCACGTCCTCCCAGTGTTCGGAAGAACTGGGAGTACGGTACCAGAACTGGTCGGTGAGGGAGAGGCCATGCCCCATGAGCGCAAGGTCAACAGGTGACTTTGCCCCAAAAGCTGCAAGGATGTCGTCCTTGTCCTTGCGCATGGGCGACAGGGCGCGTCTCATCATGAGCGCAGTCAAAACCTGATCCCCGTTTTTTCGGGCCAGCCCCAAAGAAGCAACCAAGCTGTCGTTCAACACATCGATGATGCGGGCCTCGCCCGTTTCCGGATTGACCTCGAAGTCGACTAGCTCCCGGTTGCGTTGCATGAGCGTGCGCCTAGCCATGGTTCCCTCTTCCTATTGCAAAAAAAGCACACAACATCAGACATAACAAAACGCCACGACGCGACTGTCACGTAATGCGACCGCCGCGTCATGTTAGACAAATGCGTTCGAACTGAGCGTTACCACGTTTCGTTCAGACAGTCGATCCAGTTGCCGCCCGCGATGGCTTCGAGTTGATCATCGGTGAGCTCGATGCCCTCCGATTCGGCTAGCTCGACCAAGTCATCAGAGCTCTCGCAGGCCCTCGCCTTCTCCATCTGTTCAGGAGTCAATTCGTTGAAGCTTGCCATACCCTGCCCTCCTTCGTCCTGAATGTCCTTGTGAACTCTCTCACAACGACTGTCTATTATTCTATTATGCGATAACGAGCCAATCGTTTCAAATCGAAATAATACGAAAATGCTGAAAATGCTATAAGCTGGCCGCGCCTGCCTG
>CACXDP010000435.1 GCA_902766445.1 uncultured Coriobacteriaceae bacterium | reverse complement strand
TGACTGGAATTATGAGCTTGACGAGAAGCAGTATCCATCGGGGATTACTTCCCTCGACTATTACCTCGTGCGCGGGTTTGCCGTGGTGCAGGCGGCGGGGTTGGGAACGTATGGGTCGGAAGGCATCGAGTGCTGCGGCACGGTGATGGAGCGCGACGCGTTTGTGGACGTCGTCGAATGGCTGCATGGCACGCCGGGACGGACTGCCTATGCGGATGCGGCCGGAACCACGGAGATCAAGGCGACGGACTGGTCGAGTGGACGTGTGGGCATGACTGGGCTCTCGTATCCGGGGGCGATGTGCTACGAGGTGGCGACCTCGGGCGTCGAGGGACTCGAGACGGTCGTTCCCGTCGCCGGACCGTCGAGCTGGTACGACAACTGCAATAGCCAAGGCATCTGCACGAACTCCAATACGAGCTACAACTATATGACCATTTTGTCGGACGCCTGTGCGAGCAGGTTCTTCACTGATTCCGACCAGGCCGTTCGCGACCTCTACCAGCGTCTCCGCACATGGACGGCTAACTCGCAGGGAGAGCTTGCGGGCGATTACGGCCCCTTCTGGGAGACGCGCGACTGGTACACGGGGCAGACCGGCATCCGGGCGTCGGCGCTCATCGTGCATGGCCTCAACGACGAGAACGTCTCGACCAAGCATTCCGACCTCATGAGAAGCGCGTTTTTGGCCTCGGGGTGCGAAGTCAAGATGCTGCTCCACCAAAACAAGCACGTGTCCCCGGCAGATGACACCAACAATAGCGACATCATGATTGGCAACCATACCTACCTCGAGTGGCTCAACCTGTGGTTCACGCGCGCGTTGCTCGGTGAGGAGAACGAAGCGGCGACTCTTCCCAGCTTCATGGTGCAAAGCAACGTCGACGGTTCCTTCTATGGCAGCGAGCGTTGGGACGCCAGTAACGGCATCACGTTGAGCCCTGGCGGGGAGGGGGAGACCACCGTTCGGGCGACGGGTGCGCCCATGTGCGCGATTGATCCTTACGAGCAGACCCTGACGGGCGAGGAGACCGAGCATGCCGCGCTCTGGAAGATGACCGCGGACGAGCAGTTCACCATAGCTGGCAAGGTTCCCGTGCGGGTGCGTGCCAAGGTCGATGACGTGAAGCCGGGTGACATCATGATGTCCGCTGTGCTGTATGACGTGGCGGACGAGCCGTTCGGGGCATTCGGCGTCACTGGCAGCGTGGAATCGGAAGTCATAACCAAGGGTGACGGCTCCACGCTGAACTATGACCTCGTGAGGTGGAAACAAGACCAGACGACGCGGAAGCTCATATCTACGGGAAGCATCGACCTGCGCAATCCCGAAGCAGGCTACGAGCCGGCCACGGCGACGAAGCGGGCGCAGCCAATCGAGGCAGACACCTACTATGACTACACGATCTGGCTCAAACCCACGTACTATACGGTGCAACAAGGGCATCGGCTCGAGCTATATCTCGTCCCGTTCCTCAACTACGCGTCCTATGCTGATTCCAGCACGCGGGACTATATGCTAGGGAGGCAGGGCCTCGACAGCTCTAACATCATGAACATTCGTACCGACTACAGCTTCACCATCCAGAACGCCGCAAGCTCCGCAACGCTGCCGCTAGCCGAGGAGACATCCCATCCCGGCGAAGAAGAAACGGAGGAGCAGGCCAAGCCTGAGGACTCAGGAAAGGCAGAGGAGGCGAAGCCGCAGTCACAGTCGCAGCCGTCGGGAAATACTCAACCAGAGAAATCGAGCACCACGGCGCGACCCGCCACGACGGTTCGCAATGCCACCGATACTGCGCAAAGAACCCCCAACACCGGTGATCCCTCGCTCGACCTCGCCCTCTTGGTCATGACCGCGATGTTTGCGGCGGGGCTGGGCTTGATGAGAAGACGATAGGTGTTGGTACTGGATCTACCGCACGTGTGATCGTAAAAAAACAGGCACCCCAAGGGTTCTGGGGTGCCTTGTCCGGTTGGGGAGACCGGACACTTTGCTATTGCGCCCCAAGGCGGAGGGGAGAGGAGCCTCCGAGTGGGGCTTGCCGTTGCGAGGCAAGTCTTTGTTCCTGCCTCTGTCCTGACAAGAGGTACTATGGCATAAGTTAGCCCATTGCAACTTAAGAAAGTTAGAATAAGTAAACTTTGTGAAGAGACTCCATCTGTTCTGTGGTCGTGTGTCTCCGAATCCCACTTCTCAAAGAGCCGAACCGCATCAATGATGCTCGATAGCGCTATTCAGGCACTCCACATGCATTGCGCAGTTCGTGGGTCGAGCCATATGTGAATACTCGGTAGTCCCCAATTGCGGTGGCGGGCTCGCCCATATCGATTCCCGCAGACTCGGCTTGGTCGCATTCTTCCTGCGTGAGGAGGAGGAAAACTCTTCCTTGAGGCTCTTCTTCCGAATGACGCCTCGCCGCCATCCACTCTAGGGGTTCCAACGACCACCAATCGCCTCTGTATTGCCAGCTGCCGTCTACCAAGCACCAGATGTCCAAGGTGCCGTTGCTGATTTCCACCATGTTGTTGCAGTTCCAAAACGTGGCGTACCCAGCCGAAAGACCCTCTTCGCGCAGCCAATCCACGACCTTCTCTTCGTCAAAGGGCTCCCCAGACTTGATGTGCGCAATTGCCGGCCAGATGGCATATCCTATGGTTTGCACCAAAACGAAGCAAGCAAAGACGATCGCGACTAGAGACCGCAGCAACGTGTCCTGTCGTATGAAACCAATCGCCACGGGGACGAGCAGCACAAAGAGAATGACGGCCGTTGTGAGGTAGCGAGGTCGCTGCTGGTCTCCCAGGTAATACATCAACAGACTCACCAGGAACGAGAGCAGTGCAAACAATATGTATGAGCGCTGGGCGGATGTGATGCTACTCCAACGACGAATGCAGGCTATGGCGGACGCGGCGACAATCAGAGAGGTCACGATGCCGCACAGTGACGCGATGCCTACGGTGGAGAGCGCTTTTTCAACTCCCACGTTACCCCAGGTCTGCAAGAAGCCAGCCGTAGCGAAGTCGATGATTCTTGAGGGAACGATTTCCTGTAGGCTTATGGAACCCCAATGCTGGAATACCACCATTTTGCTTATAACGAGTGCATTGACGAGTGTGCCTACGACGCTTGATAGGATCATTATTCCGGCCAGACGAAGCGAACGTCTGTCGGATTGCGGGACGTGACGGAGCCTGTCTTTGAGCGTGTCCCCCGAAGCCTCGGCGATGCATGTGCAGGCAAACGCAATCAAAAGCGGCAGGAAGCATTGGAGGAGCATGCGGAATCCGGAGATGCCGAACGCAAAGCCTAGCCCGGCTGCTGAAATGAGCATGATGGCACGTGGGACTCGTGATGTCCGACATCGTAGGCACAGCCCAAACCCCACGAAGTAGACGCAAAGGCGAATCGAGTAGAACATCCCATACAAAAAGAAGTTGCGATAGATAATGCTGAAGGGCAGGAGCAAGATTCCCGCAACCCATCTTGAGCGCTTCCATATGTCCAGAGAGACTGCGCAGAAGCGAAAGCTCGCGACCAAGCCGCACATGATGGCAACGAGCGAAAAAACGCGCGCAAGCATCCAGTCGTGAGGAAAGAGCATGATGCCGATTTCCAGCAAAAGGTGATGGCCCACAACCTGTGCCTCGGTAGAGTAAAAGAAGTCGGGGGATACAAAAAAGTGCCCACTGTCAATGAGGGCTTTTGCGAGCACAGTCTCGCTTCCCATGTCTGCATCAAATATTCCAGGAGTTCTTCCAGCGGCGAGAAAGGCGATGACGGACAGCGTTCCGCATAGGAGTATCCAGCACCATGGCAGTATTGGGGAAGAAGAACTGGGGATGATGTGCTCAGCATCCTGATCGTTCTCAATCGATGGCCGCATAGCAACTCCTCGGGTAACATTTTTCAGAATAGATGATTATTATAGGGTGTTGGGAGCTACTGAGGTGGAGTAGGTATGGACGGG
>CACXDP010000434.1 GCA_902766445.1 uncultured Coriobacteriaceae bacterium | reverse complement strand
GTCGGTATGTTGAACTCGAGCTGCGTCTGAGTCTCCCGGCTCTCCATGCTCACCATAGTGCCGCCCGCATTGCCAAAGGTCTCGATGGCCTTGCCAGCATACTCGTTGGGGCACTCGACAACGGCCTGCTCAAAGGGTTCGAGACGGATGCCGCCAGGTCCCTTCTGATATAGCACGCGCGGACGCCCCACTTGGAACTCATAGCCCTCGCGGCGCATCTCTTCCATGAGTACGGAGAGGTGCAGGATGCCGCGACCAGCTACCTCGATGCCGGTCTTGTCCTCGAGTTCCTCGATGCGCATGGTGACGTTGTTTTCGCGCTCTGCCATGAGGCGCTCTTTGAGCTGACGGCCGCCAACGATGTCGCCATCGCGTCCCACCAAAGGACTCGTGCTCGCCTCAAAGACAACCGAGAGCGTCGGCGGATCTATCTCGATGGGTTCGAGCTCGACAGGGGAGTCGGGGTCGGTATAGACGTCGCCGATGTCGGTGCCATCCACTCCCACCACGGCTGCGATGTCACCCGCGGCGACCTCCTGGCACTCCGAACGTCCCAGGTAGTCAAAGGTAAACAGCTGCTTGACCTGCGATAATACGCGCTCGCCGTTGTTCTTTACAACCATAATACGTTCACCGGCGTGAATAATACCCGAGAACACACGCCCGATGCCGATGCGTCCCACGTAACTGGAGTGGTCCACGGTGACGCATTGCATGGCCAAGGGTCCATCCACGTCCACGTCGGGTGCAGGCAACTCGTCCACGATCATCTGAAGCAGAGGTACCATGTCGCCCTCGTCGGGGCCTTCAGCCTCCAGGCGCGCAAAACCATTGACGGCCGAGGCATATACGACATGCTCCATGGCGAACTCGATCTGCTCGTCGGTGGCACCAAGTTCCATCATAAGCTCGATGCTCGACTCCATGGCAGCCTCGGGATTCGCCCCGTCACGATCAATCTTGTTGATAACTACCATGATATGCAGCCCACAGGCGATGGCATGGCGCAGAACGAAGCGCGTCTGCGGCATCGGTCCCTCCGCAGCATCCACGAGGAGCAGGGCACCGTCAGCCATCTTTAGCACGCGCTCCACCTCGCCACCAAAGTCCGCGTGGCCCGGCGTGTCGATGACATTGATCTTTACGCCGCCGTACGTAATGGAGATGTTCTTTGCCAGGATAGTGATGCCGCGTTCGCGCTCCTGATCATTGGAGTCGAGCACGCGCTCCTGTACTTGTTGTCCCTCGCGAAATGCGCCGGAAGCGCGCAGCATCTGGTCGACGAGCGTCGTCTTTCCGTGGTCGACGTGGGCGATGATGGCAATGTTGCGAATGTGTTCTTGGAGCATGGGCACCTCTCATATACGTGCGAGACACAACCGCAAAAGTTTAGCGCATTTCGTCGCCGCTTCACCAACGTGCGCAAACGCGCCATATGACGTATGAATTTCTAGCCTAGAAGGGGCTCTTCCTCTCCGGCGGGCGCCGGATCCGTCCACCGAAACTCATCACCCTGGCCCTTTCCCTCAAACAGGGAGTATGCCGAGAAGCTCGGACATCCATGCTCGCCAAACTCAAGGATGATCGCATCGGCAAAGGCTCCGTCCTCCACCTCGACAGCCCCCTCGTATACCAATGCATACCGCACGCAGCCCTTCGTACCTCGCACTTTGTCTCGCGCAGCTCGCAGAAGCTTGTCGGCGCCGTCATCGGAGAGTCTCAAGGACTCAACCTCTCCCGCTCGCATGTGCATTACCAGCAACACACCGAGCTCCTCACCTTCTGCCAGCATGTCGAGCGCATCACCCATGAGCGTACTCGACAACTCATCTAGCTGCGGTGATACATGACCATAGTACGTATTATCATCGTAAGACATCGTGGTCCTCCCAAATCAGACCTTATCGCATGAGATATACGCTGACGGCAATCACCAGACTCAGGATGACGGCCACCAAGACGGGCGTCCACGGGTTGAGTGTATCCCGCGAGCGGTCGTCGAGCATGGCCTCTCGCTCGAGCTCGCGCATGCGCTCCTCACGCTGCCGGGTAGCATACTCCTCCATGACCTCGCTCACGATCTGCCTGGTACGCTCGTCGGCCTGCCTCTGCAACTCTTCCTCGCTCGGCACTTCTTCTTCGACATCCTCCGCATCGTCGGCCACCTCGCCCTCAAGCACCAGCTCGTTTGGCTTCGTGTATTCGTAGATGGCACGTATCGAATCTGTCATGGCAGCGAGCTGCTCTCCCTTTTGCGCACTGTCCTGTGCAAGGGCATCGAGCCTTCCGCGAATCTCTGCAATGTCGGCGTCAGTAGCGACGCGAGTCGTACCGCTCAGCTGTACGCCCAACCTCGCATAATACGCATACGCTTCCCGCTCGCTACAATTGTGCTTCTCGCAATACGCCTGTATTTTGTCCAGTATGTCCGTCGGTATGATGGCAGTGGACTGCTCGGGCTCGATGGTGGGAAGGTTTTGAAGGGCGGCCAGTCTCTCTTCGATCTTTTGCAGGGCAGACTCGGTTGCACCCTGAGAGGCATTCGATGACTCTACCCCGTTCACTGTGCTACCAGCAGCGTCAACCCGACCGACATTCGCCAGACCGCCCATCTCCTCGACCTCGATGCCCGCGCGCGCGAAGTGGCTCATCGCCTCGGCCTTGGTGCAGCTGTGTTCGGCAGCATAGGCGTTGATCTTTTCATTGAGATCCTCGGGCATACGCATGCTAAAGGTGGTCGGTCGCTTAGTAGCCATGGGGCGCCTTTCGAGTGTGAGCTACGTTAATGCATGTGTATTCTAGCGTAATTTCGATTCATTCAAAGGCAGGTGAACCGCCCATTATCCTCGCGACCACGCCTGAATGCAGCGTATTTGGATATAGCAAAACAGGTCAAACCGTATGTGGTTTGACCTGCGTCGTTGTTGGTGGAGACGATGGGGATCGAACCCACGACCTCAGGCTTGCAAAGCCCGCGCTCTCCCAGCTGAGCTACGTCCCCGTAATAACCGCCCCAGCGGCGACTCGGCTCACGCTGGGGCGGCTATTGTCCAAGGATGGTGGGCCTGACAAGGCTCGAACTTGTGAC
>CACXDP010000433.1 GCA_902766445.1 uncultured Coriobacteriaceae bacterium | reverse complement strand
ATCGGAGGTGCTGGCGGCCACACGCTGCCCGTCCCCATGATGAACATCATGAACGGCGGCGTCCACGCCACCAACACCGTGGACTTCCAGGAGTTCATGATCATGCCTGTCGGCGCCCCGAGCTTCTCCGAAGCGCTGCGCTGGTGCTGCGAGGTCTATGCAACGCTCAAGACCGAGCTCGCCAAGGCGGGACTCTCCACGGGCGTGGGCGACGAGGGCGGCTTTGCTCCGGACCTCAAGACCAACAAGGATCCTCTCAAGTACATGAGCCAGGCCGTCGTGGACGCTGGCTTCGAACTTGGCCGCGACTTCCGCTTCGCGATGGACCCGGCCGTCTCAGAACTGTATAACAAAGAGACCGGTCTCTACGAGCTCAAGGGGGAGGGGCTGACCCTCTCTGCCTCCGAGCTCATCGACTACTGGGACGCGCTCACCGACGAGTTCCCCATCATCTCCATCGAGGACGCGCTCGATCAGGACGACTGGGCAGGCTGGAAGGAGCTCACCGACCGCCTTGGCAAGAAAATCCAGCTCGTCGGCGACGACTTCTTCGTTACCAACACCAAGCGCCTCTCGCGTGGCATCGAGGAACACTCCGCGAACGCCATCCTCATCAAGGTCAACCAGATTGGCTCACTCACCGAGACGCTCGACGCCATCGAGATGGCCAAGCGTGCTGGCTACACCGCAGTCGTGAGCCATCGCTCTGGCGAGACCGAGGACTCCACCATTGCCGACATCGCCGTCGGCCTCAACACCGGTCAGATTAAGACGGGTGCTCCCTGCCGCACCGACCGCGTGGCGAAGTACAACCAGCTGCTGCGCATAGAGGACCGGCTGGGCGCCGACGCCGTCTACGGTGGCATCGAAGCCTTCTACAACCTGCGTTAGCGACACCAAAAGATGCGTCAGAAAGGAACAAAGCATGCGTGCAGCAATCGTGTATTGGTCCCAGACGGGCAACACCGAATCCATGGCAAACATCTTGGCAGATGCCGCAGGTGCCGAGGCCATCGAGTGGGATAGCTTCTCGGCCGCAAGCGTTGCCGACTATGACGCCCTCGCGTTCGGCTGCCCTGCCATGGGCGACGAGGAGCTCGCCCCCGACTTCGAGGAGTTGTGGGATGCCTGCAAGGGCGAGCTCGGTGATAAGCCCGTGGTGCTCTTTGGTTCTTATGACTGGGGAACCGGCGAGTGGATGGAGATTTGGGCGAATGACGCCCGAGATGCCGGAGTGAACGTCGTGGCGACGGTCATCGCCAACCTCGAGCCCGACGACGAGGCTGAGGAAGCCCTCAAGGAGGCAGCTGCCGCGCTGTCATAGTGGGCTGTTTGGCATAACCTGTCCGTGGGGCTCCGTCTCTGGCGAGGCGGAGCCCTTGTGTACGTGCGTGGCTTTTCTCAGCCCAAAATGGGCCAATACCAGCGGGCGGAGAGCCTCTACAATGTGGCCACTCTTGTGAATACCGAGTATCGGGACGATCATGTGTCGCTTCCCGATCTGCACGCCCAGTCCCACGGCGAGAACTTTCTTTCGTTTCTACGCTATGCACCGGACAAATGAGTTACCATATTCAAACTCTTAACAGGCATGGTGAGATAGGCGGGACGCATGAAGGAAGGCATTGTCATCTCGATATCGTGGCGGCTCCTGAAGGGGTCGATGCTTGCGACGCTGCCCATCCTCGGTGTCGAGGACCCACGCGCGTTCTACAAGAAGGCGCGGGCGATCTATCACCGCGAGATGGCGGCCATGCCGGAGTACGGCGAGGGCGACGTGCTCAAGTTGAACCTCGCGCAGGCGGTGATGCTTGGGGCCATCTACGAGGCATGTGATCCCAAACCCGACATCGACACGCTCACGCGCTTCTACCACGAGTTCCTCACACGCCCGGCCATCGTGCGCAAGCTGATGGCAAGGCGCGACATGCTCGTGCCGTCCGAGGTTCAGCGGCAAGTTGACCTTGGCAAGAGGAGCCAGCGGGCTACCCATCCCTTTACCTGGCAGTTCTCTGTCAACGTCGAAGACGAGGACCACTTCACGGCGACGTTCACCAGATGCGGCATCTACGACTACCTCAAGAGTCGTGGCATGGCGCACATTGTGCCGGCCATGTGCGCAATCGACTACGACATGGGCGAAATCAGCAACCACCTTGTTCCTGCGCGACCACACGCTGGCGACGGGAGGCGCCGTCTGCGACTGCCACTACGTGCGCAAGTCGGCAGCCACGCAAGAGGAGTGGGATAAGTCGCAAGACGACGGGCGCCGGGAAGCCCTGCGGGGTGGCCGCACGCTGGAATAGCCGGTAACTTCTCGAAGTCTTTCCTTCTAGCCTCCATCATGGGCAGGCTTCTCACGTCCTTCGGAAAAGTGCGGCAATCGGCGTCTTTCGCT
>CACXDP010000432.1 GCA_902766445.1 uncultured Coriobacteriaceae bacterium | reverse complement strand
CACCTTGGGCGATTCCATGGCCCCACACATGTTAGCAAAAGGATACGCGGGCAGCGTGTCCATACCACCATACGTCACAAGAGACGACTTCGAACAGCCACGGCGCGGCAACGCCACCCGCCGAGAAGGCGCTATCCTTTTGGCTGTCCCAAAAGGCATGCGCTCCGCCAACCCCTGGCGCGTCAGGCGGGCATCATGCATTGGGGCAGCGCATTGCGACAAGGGGCTTCGCCCGCGCTCATCATATGGACGCATCTCCGCCATGGCGCTCACCCGTCCGAACCACGAAGCAGCGTCTGGTAGCAAGTAGTCGCACGCAAGATCCCAAGTAGCCACAAGTTGTAAAACTCCTAACCTCACGAAGCTGACACGCCACTCAAAGTCCGACATTGGCCCCTATTCGTAAAGCTCTGAGATCACGGCCTCCATGCGCTCACTCATCGCCTCTTCCTCCCGAGCCCCAAGAGCATAGAGGACCAGCCAGTCGAAGGCATTCTGCACGTCGAGCCTGGCCATCCCACAGTCGATCAATATCGCGTTGAGAATCAACCAGTGGTCATGGACGCGGTTGTCAAAGCTATCGGGTATGTCGTCTGCGTATGGCTCGTCGTAACCCTCATTCTCGGTCACAACGTACAGGAGCATCAGTAGCTTTCTGGGAACATCGGCATTGTGCGCACGAATGTCCTTGATGGCCGTCTCATTCGGCCAGTTTTGCTTGATGAGGCGCTGCACCGGCGTCAGTTTCGTTCGGCTGCGCGTATATGGCATCTTCAGCTCAAGATATGTGTCCATCACCGTCCGTATGGAATACTTACGCTCTTCTGGAAGCAACTTGGACGACGTGGGTTGTATGAGCCGCTCGAGATAGTTCTCGAAATAGTGGTAGGCGCGCGCATGCTGGGTGCCAAAGCGATGTAGGTTGTGCTCGTAGCACACGCGCAGCTCATCGAGGGACATCACCCGCTGGAACGAGTCTTGCACGATATGCGTGACCACCGAGTCAGACTCGACGGGAAACTCCTCCGTCGGTTCGTAAGGCGGCAGGGTTTCAAAGAACGCACACGCCTCACGATACTGCCGCCCGACCCTCAGGAACCAGACCAGCACCACCTCGCGCCCATCACGGTACTGAATGCCGTAACCATCCGTGATGGCCAGCAAGTAATCCAGCTGTTCCTCCCTGAGCTGCAGTGCAAAGGCGCACTTGTACAGTTCCTCGCGGCTCGTCGGTGGATTTCGGTCTGCCAACCAGTTCTGAAGCTTCTTCGTGAGCGACCGTGGCTTCAAGGTCGGGTCGAGTTCGAGAAAAAAGGCACGTAGCGTTGCGATGATGTTGACATCGGGGCACATTCTCCGAAGCGTCTCCCCGAAGCTCCGACTGATATGGGGCTTTTCCCGCAGAAACCGGGCCGCCTCGCATGGAGTCATGTCCGCGTAACGGCTCTGCCAGAGCGCATCATCCAAAGCACGGTACGCAACCGGAGGAATCTCGCTTCCCGAACTGGTCATAGATTTCTCATTCTCCATCCACGTACACACATTTGAATATCCTGAACGCTATTAAGTGGAATCCCTAGATACCCTACCATATATTCGAAGTATGCGGCGCACGCGTGCCGTATTGGCAACCGATGCCCCTTTCCGACCGGGCCTGATCGAGTCCCGTTCAAGCGCCACATCGACAGCAACTTAGCGCAGCGGGCTACGCCGTCTGGTGCGCAAGAGGACGCCTTCAACGCGAAGACCCATCGCTCATTTCACGAAGCGTCGGCAAAGGATACGCCGCCAGTCCATCACCTTCCTTCCCATGGCGGGCACCGCAGGTTGCAGCGTGCGACTCCATACGCGCATGCATCGTGGCAAGAATCGTGCCACTCCAGTTTATAGGTATTTTAAGCCAGCTGGTTCGAGCCAGGTGGCAGCGCACTGCCGTTGCTGCCGCGCAATCCACAAACGGCCTCATCCGCCGACCCAGCGCAACGATGCCACCGCATACTTCATACATCACGCTCCGCAATCTCACCGTGCATGCATAACGAAGCCCTCCCCGCCACGGAAGCGGGGAGGGCGAACGAAACCGTAGGCTCATCGTCGGGGTGCAGAAGCTCCCCGCAGCCTCGATGCTATGAGAAGAGGATCAGGGCGATGAACTCCAGGGGCACGTCACCGGTGTTCTTGAGGCCATGGAGCTCGCCGTCGTTGCAGACGGTCACGTCGCCGGGGCCGACCTCGACGATCGTGCCGTTGTCGTTGTAGGTGCCAGTGCCGGACAGGAAGTAGAAGATCTCGTTGTCACCCTCGTGCTTGTGCTCGCCGATGCTGTTGCCCGGCTGGATGATCATGCGGTTGAAGAGCCTACCCTTGCCATACAGCTCGTCGACGGACTCGCCGATGAGGTGCATCTCGGTCTCGCCGATGCCGTTACGTATGCACTTGTGCTCGATCTTCTGGTTCTCAGCCTTGCGAATCATGCTTTACCCTCCCTTGGCCCCTGAGGCCCCTATCCTTCCGTGCACGACCAATACCAATACCAATACTATTCCCACACGAACAAGTCCGTGAGAATCTGCCTGATGTCTTGCGTGGAGACGTCCGCGCGCGTGTTCTTCACCGATCCGTTGTTCTCCCAACGCGGCAGCGCCACCTCGATCTCGTCGGCGTCCATCTTGAAGGTGAACTCGGGCAGACATGCGCGCACCAGCTGCACGAGGGAATCGGGGCTGTGCCCGATGGCAGCGAAGAAGTCATCGGCGTAT
>CACXDP010000431.1 GCA_902766445.1 uncultured Coriobacteriaceae bacterium | reverse complement strand
GTTCTCCATCTCGGTTATCGCGCTGCTCGCATCGCGCTTGCCGGGCGTGCTGTGGGGCATGGGTCCCACGAGCACCGCCTCGAAGGCTAGCATCGTCAATGTCGTACTTGCCCAACCCGAAGGCAAGGAGATCTCGCAGGTACTTGTCTAGCTCCACGCTAATCTGCCAATCGTCCACGTCACATCCACCGTCCGTGTTCTGGCCAGTGGCGCTTTTGGCCGCAACGTTCGCTACGTCCGCCAGCATCCCTAAGGATCCCAACATGCCCGCATTCCTTTGCTAGAATCATTGACGTGCGTAATATGCTCCTACTAGAGACGTTCGCTGTCAGCAATTAATAATATGCATGCCTTAGTTCTCGTTATAGCCGAGTACCAAATCGGCTTGGTTTCATTCAGTGTAATATTCTGACACCAGAAAGCACTGTCTAATCATTCAATTTTTGGGGATGGCATGTTATGGGAAGCGAAAATAAGCAATACACGATACATCGAGGTGTAGAGGGAGATGCAAACGAAGGCGGGCAGTCCGTAAAAGAGGTACGAGATTTCATACAAACGATGCTCGAGCGCTCAGTTAACACATCGACTCTCGTTGGCTCAGGTGCCTCTTACCCCGCCATACCGTTGATGAGCGCGACTTTTGACGAGTTTTGCAAAGAACTCGAAAGCGATGAAACACAAAGGAATAAGCTCGATGAACTCTTGAACATAATAAATAACCAAAAAGGGGTAAACGTCGTGGCCACTCACGACATCGAGCCTTTTCTTTCCTGGCTCGGCTACAGACACGAGGGAGGGATAGACAACTCTATTCAGATGATCGATGTGCTCGACCAGCGAAAAGGTCGGCGGAGGACGGCTCACCCATGCAGCTCTCGCTCATGATGAGCAGCCCTCTTGCACCCGTCATCCGTCCACGAACCCCAAGCGCACGCTCAACAGGGCGCAAGCAGTTCTTCGCAACACAGAGTGGTATCCTTGCCGTAAATCTTTTACGGCAAGGATACCGAAAAGAGCCATCATGCTGACTAAGTTTACCGTTTTAAACTATCGAGGATTCAAGGCCCCGTAACACTAGATGTCGCGAGCGTGTGCTTCGACACAATCAAAGGTCGCTGCAGGATCCATCACCCGCAGGATACTCTGCACACCTGTGACGTACATGACCCCGGCCAACACTTCTTCATCCCGGCTGGTGCCGACGAGCCCATTCCTGCCGACGAATGCCCGGAAAGCCTGCTCAAGGCGCCGTTCGCCCTCGCCGACGTCGTGAACGCGTAGAGGGGCTTCGTCATGGCAACACCCACACGCATCGTCCGCACTTTCACCGAGACGGCAAGCACCGTCCCTGCGGTGCGCATCGTACGCGCCTTCGACTGCCTGGTCGACTCACTCCAGAGCGCCGGCTACGAAGGCATCCTCGTTATTGACGACGAGACGCTAGGCCCCGCGATCGAGTGCTCCTACCGAGGCACTCGCCACATCGTGCTCGTTCTTTTGGTCCCGCTCGTGCGCTATGAACGCAAGACCCGAGAGCTCGACGCCTATGTGCGGCGGCTGCTAGACAACGAGGATGACCGCGAGACTCTCGCCCGTGAGGTCGCAGGAGCCTCTCTCGACGTGGCCCAGGTCGTAATCAACAGAGCGACGCAGCACGTCTCGATACACCACCTCGTAGACGTGCTCCGCACGCAGAAGACGCGGCCCAAGAACATGCGATTCCTCGTCCCCCGTGGCAACGGGCGTCCCGTTCACATCTGCGAGGACCTCTACGCTGGGAGGGAAGATGGAGCTTCACCGTCAGACCTTTGATCTGTGCTGTCACGGCTTCGACCTGCACTGCGCGGGCTCTAGAGAGCTCGCGATATCGCAGCACCTCGTGTGTGTCACGGGCACACGCCGCACCACGCCATATGGCTTGGCCCTTGCCGAGGCCTCGGGCCGAATCGTGGCGGAATCCGGCCACGTATTGCTCACGACCGCCGCGATGGGATGCTCCGTCGCAGCGGCGCGAGCCGCCCTCGACGCGGGAGGCGACGTCATCGTCATGGCCGCGACAGGCTGCAACGTGCCTTACCCGGGCACATCCCGCGACGTCTTCGAACGTGCCGGCGCCACGATATCGCTCGCAGAGCCCGACGCTCCGCCGACGCGGTCTGCGTTCAAGTCACGCGATCATGCGCTCGCGCACATCGCCGAGACGCTTGTCATCTGCGAGTGCGGAATGCCGTCTGGCGTGGTCTCTCTCGCAGGCGAGATGCTCGACCTCGGTAAACGTGTGCTCGCATTCCCAGGCTCCGTCTTCAGCCAAACCTCGACGGGTGCGAACGCGCTCATCAGCTGTGGCGCGACGTTACTCACCTCGACGACGGGCCTCGAGCGCAAGTTCGACTGCGTGCGCGAGCGTGCGCCCCGTGAGGAACATGTCGACGACCCGCTGCTGCAGGCCCTCGTCGCCAACCCGACTCGTCCTGACGACCTCGCGCACTCTCTCGGTCTTCAGCCGCTCGACATTCTGCGCAAGCTCGCTGCATACGAGATGGACGGCAAGGTCCAGCGTCTGCCAGATGGTCGCTACGCATACGTGCCGCATAGCTCTCTTTAGCGCGCCGTCATTACGGAAAGAGGTGACGCCCCATGGGCTACCGCTCCGACTTCTCGGACACGGTTCGCGCCTTCGTCATGGGCGGCGCACCCTCAATCGACATGGCCTGGCGCATCGAGGGAGTGTCCTGGTGGCCCCAGTAGATGCCCAGCGACGACGAGTATGCCAACGCGACGGCAAACCTCGAGCGCGTCGGCTGGTCGGTCGACTACGTCTTCACGCACGAGGTGCCGCGCAACGGCATGTGCGACGCGCTCCTTTGGGACTGGGAGATCGAGGGCCGCGACCCCGATACCACCGAGCTCGACGGCTTTCTACAATACGTCGACGAGCGCCTCGACAGCGACCGCCTCAAGATGTGGTACGCGGGGCACTACCACACCGACCAGCTCATCATCGACGAGTCGCACTGCGTGCTCTACCAGGAGGTTGTGCCTCTCGGGTGCGAGCCCCTCGGTCGCTGAGGGCATCCCAGCGGCACACAACTCCCACGGAAAGAATCGATGCCCATGCCCACCGCAGCAACCATACGCTCCGCATGCCTCGCGGGCCTTGACGTCTCCCCTCTCGAGGTGACGGCGACCATCTCGCCCGGACCGCCGATCGCTATCCCGACCGCGTCGCGCGCTCGGCGCACATCCCGCGCGAGATCCTGCTTGCCTTCTACAAGGATGTCTATAGGCG
>CACXDP010000430.1 GCA_902766445.1 uncultured Coriobacteriaceae bacterium | reverse complement strand
AGTGCAGCGAGGTTGGTTGTTACCACCACATACCCAGACAAAAGGAACTCCTCAGCGTCGCACCACTTGCCTTCGTACTTGAGGCGATGTACATGAGTCGGCGAGAAACACTCCTCCAGTAGGGGTACCCCATTATCGGTCATGGTATCTTTGCAGACGTTGCGCATGGCATTACAAGTGCACTGCTCGCGGCCCATCTGTACCTGTGCGACGTACCAGCCAGCATCCGTCATGACACGGCTCCTCTCCCTACCGTGTGAACCTCGGTGCAACGCTACGCCATTAGCCCGACGGCTCGCAAAAGAGATGTATCGCCCCCTGACAGGAAGAAGGCCCCCGGGGCTCGACGCCTGGAGCAGAGGGACGAGCATTGGTCGCTGCCTTGCAGCAGCTCCCTTCGGTGGAAACGCTCGGGCACGAGCAAGCGTACCCATCGAAGAGAGCTTTTATATGCCAACCGAAGGAAATAACAATTCCCTTAACACAAAGTATAGCGACTACGGCTGATTAATAAAGCCAAACCTACGCTCACACACGATACGTAAGTTAGAAATCTGGTAATCGGGTTGCAAGCGTCTCATGCTTACAATCGAACCAAACAATCGATATGTTACATAACTCATACTCATTTTACATTTTTGTCGTAGTAACAGCAGCACTCTAGCGTAAGCTGCAACCCAAGCCTCACCGTCAAACAACAGATACACCCACAAAAGAGAACTAGCCCTTTTGTGTTGCTTCTTCACCACATTATTTTTATGTGAACCGTCCGCCCGCTCACGATTTGCATGAAGCTAACGAACTTTTCTTCTGCATTTCTACGCCTCGCATCTGCAACACGCGTCATCTCCTGTGTCCGCTTACAACACGATGCAAGCTAGGATTTCTACCCCGCTGGCCCCGGCAGCACCGCCAGCCCCACCGTCGTGTGGATGGTGAGTTGGCCTGCGTGTATCTCTAGCTCGGCAAGGCTCTTTCTGCGACGGATGCGCGTAATCATGCCTTCGTTGCCCTTGAGAGGACCCTCCGTCACCACCACCGTGTCGCCAATCTTGTAGGCAATGCTCATGGGGATGGTGCGGTCGCCCTCTCGGGTCCACCGCTCGATCCAAGATCTGTCGTCGTCGCTCAGAGGTGCAAACGTCTTTCCCATGGTGAGGATGCGCATGAAGCCTGGAGCAGCGCGCAGGATGTGCGCGAGCTCCCACGGGCGCTCCGTGACCGCAATCACGTATCCGGGCAAGAGCAGTCGCTCTTCGTCCACGAACTCGCCGCGGAGTTTGACCTGCGTGACGTAGCGCGGCGCGAAGCACTCTCGCAGGGTTGACTCACCCTCCCGACTCGATGTGCGCATGTGCTCGCACGTCCGCAGGATGGTCTCGCACGCGACTCGCTCACGACCGGTCTCGACTTGTATGACGTACCAATCGGGCTTCTTCATGAGGCCTCCTCTGGGTCGCAACGCGAATCGTGCCAAGGCTTCCGCCCCGCCATCGCGCAACAACGCTGGAAAAGACGTATGCAGTCCCCTTGGCGGACGACCGTGCGCGACGCGAGGCCCGGAGCAAGCGGTGTGGCGCTGCCTTGCGGCAGCTGAGGAAAACGTGCTTTCCTTCAGATGTATTATAGCGGCTGTGTCCACGGATTGAGGCGCATCAGCCGCCATACACGCGATATGCACTAGCGCGGGCACTCGCGGGGCAGGGGCAGGGCTTGCCTGCAGTGGAATCACAACATGGCCATCAACGTCCACGAAGCTTGTAGCTTACGTGCCGTTTCGCTGGTACAATACACAAGGGTTGTCAAATCCTTGGGGATAATCCCCTAGGGGTCCAGAAGCCGAAACACGTCGAAAACTAGTGGGCTTTACTAGCACTCTGGGGGCACGTATGCGAATCGAGCTGAACAATATAGCCGCGATGCGACATGCAGACATAGAAATTGATGGCATTACAGTCGTTGCCGGTGAAAACGATTCGGGTAAGAGCACTATCAGCAAGGCCCTGTGGTGCATGTTCGATTCGTTCTACAAATATGAGCAGCAGTTTGATGCGTTTAGGAACGACGCCATCGAGGATGCCGTACACCTGTTGTTCCCCAGTCGAGATGACGGTCGATTCCGCTCGTCTTTCTTGTCAAATCTGATTGCGCGCAATCTCAACGAACGCATCAAGGAACTAAAGCTCGACAACTCTCTTTTCTACAAAATCGTTGACGATGCATGCAAGCAATATCAGTGGCTAGATAGCCATTCTAAACACGGCATCGACCATGAGAGTCTCGAGCCACTTTTCAATCAAGTTAAAAGCATCCTATCGTACGATGATTGTCGGCTATTGTGCGGCGTATTAAAGAAGAACTTTTCCTCTGAATTCTCGCATCAATTCTGCAATGTCGATTTTCCTGATGCACCCGCAAGCGTTACTCTTACGATACAAGGTAGCCCTTTGGTCGCCTCGGTGGCTCATGGCGATGTGTTGTCGATTTCGTCACTTGCCCATCTCGATATTCGTGCAACTTACATTGATGACTCTTTTATTCTCGATGAGGCAGCCCAGAATTCGGTCTTTAGACAGCGTTACAGGGGACTCTTCGATGAGAACCGTCACCAACGGCTAAGACGGCTGCTCCAGACCGTCCAGAGGGATGACGGCAACGTTTTGCTCTCATTAATGGCCAACGACCAGATGTCATCGATTATGAGCCAAATAAAGCGTGCTCTACCGGGTAATCTTGTGCGTGATAGCAACCAAGATCTAATGTACACGCCGACAGGTTACACAAATTCCATTAG
Organism: uncultured Coriobacteriaceae bacterium; assembly: GCA_902766445.1. Taxonomy (GTDB): domain Bacteria; phylum Actinomycetota; class Coriobacteriia; order Coriobacteriales; family Atopobiaceae; genus RUG440. The sequence goes on along the minus strand of CACXDP010000430.1, from coordinate 6,183 downwards.
TGCAAGTTCCGTATCAGCAGGTATGAAAATCTTTTGTATGCTCGAGCTTCTGCTCAAGAACGGCTCCATAGAACACAAGAGCACCATCATCATGGACGAACCAGAAGTCCATCTGCATCCTGAATGGCAGCTCATCCTCGCAGAACTTATAGTACTGATGCAAAAGACCTTTGATTTGCACGTCTTGCTCACGACGCACAGCCCCTATTTCCTGAGAGCGATTCAGGTATACGCCGCCAAACACTCCATGGCGTCGCACTGTCGTTATTATCAAGCAAAGCGCGAGGGAAAGTGGTGTATGACACAAGACGTGACAAACGCAACGGAGGCGATTTTCGACCAGTTGGTCAAGCCATTTGAAAAGCTTGATGCTGAGGCAAGCAGGCTATGAGCGAACATACGACCAGAACGATTGACGATTATCCCGATCTCACGTCCTGCCTGAGCAACCTTAGAGCGTGCTCCAAAGACGACAGTGATCCAACAAACATAACCTATATGTTCGAGCGAGAAGACTGTCGCGCGATTGACTTCGACAGAGTGATGAGGAACTATTGCTCGAATAGCAGCCAATCTGACGGCAGCGGCGAACTTGGGCTGGCACGGTCAGCAGACGCACTGTACGTTGGACAGGACGAACATGCATGGAACGACACAATCTCACTGATTGAGTTCAAGAACGGAAACTTATTCGATCGGCGGCACATTCTAAGCAATAGCGAGCGAAACGATTTTCGACACGGCCTTATTGAAGCCATTGCTACCGTTTTCGAGAAGGACGCGAAGGACATCGGATGGGAGGCTCGCGTCACGCTGGAAGACTCATTGACGAAGACTGTCGATGATTATGTGAACTCGCATCTTGGTAGAGCGCAGGCAAGAAAACGTGGAGCGAGGACCACACGACAACGTGATTCGTTCACGTTGGAGACGGTCAAGTCTAAGGCAGCATATAGCGCCTTGCTGCTCCAAAATGTGCTCGGAGTTTCATCTCACTTCATACGTGAGCACGTGAATTTCATTCTTGTATACAACCCCGCGCAGAATCCCGGTGACGATGCAGGACTTCCCCATATCAGCGACAACACTGTGCCGCACATCCCATCGATAGAGTCAGAGTTCCCATCTCGGATTGCTCGCTATGCAGGAAGGCCATTGAGACGTTTTGGGCTTAGGGATTCGATAGGACACTTCTTCCGCGATGTCTATACATGCACAGCCGATGAGCTTAAGGTCCTTCTGCAGGACCGTGGCTGATCGCTCGCATTCGCTCTCCATAGCCAAAAGGGGTTGCCCCTTTTAGGCAGCGGTGTAAACGCTGCCGTGCGACAGCTGAGAGAATACGCTTTCTTTCAGATATGTTGTAGTGACAATGCCTACGGATTGAAGCGCGTCAGCCACCACACACGGGTGTTTTATGCCCCCGAGGAGTTCGTGACCGATGTCGACCGCTGGATGCACGAGTACAACGTGGGCCGTATCAAGCAGTCGCTCGGCTGGAAGACGCCCATGGAGTACAGGATGGCTGCGCTCACCGACGTGGCATGGCCGCTCTAAGGTTTTGTCCGCACATCCGATCTCGCAATTTCCTGCACTTATCTCGCCCCGATTTGGCACTCCCGCTCCCACCAGCCGTCGAGCTGCGAACTGCCGATGCAAAGCCGGAGCCGTGGGCATCGGTACCCTACCGGGCGATCCTGCTTGCATCCTCCCGGACACGCACGCACTTCCGTATGGTCACCTCGCTGAAGCCGACGGTACCGACAAAGTAGCCCCGCGCCCAAAAGGTCCTGTCGCGACCGGCCCCGACCCTCCGGTCGGGGTGGTGTGAGGCAAAAGGCACCCGGGTGCTTCTCCCCTTGAGGTACTGAGCTTCACCACGCTGTGCTTGGGCGCAATATTCAGACACGCATGTATGTGATCCCTCGCCAACGCGCCATCCCGTCAGCTCCACTCCGTTCTTGGCCTCGACCTGCCTCCTCGGTATGCCTCGCGCCTCCACCTCGCCGCACGGAATCTCCTTCCTGTACCTCGGGATCCGCACCATGTAGTAACGCAACTCTAAACCTTTAGAGTTCACCTACTGAATCGGGTTACCGCTCACCTCGATGATCTCCATCAAAATCATCATCGAGCCTATCGTCATGGCCCGATACCTTAGGGAGAACGGTCGCGATCCACTGCTTGTCGCCAGCAGTTAGCGAGACGCAGCTCCATCTCGTGCCTCCCCGCTCGCTACAGCATCTCCATGAGGCGGGGCTGATCGGCCTCCGGCACCTTGAGGAGGTCGAGCGCCTGCTGGGCGGTAAAGTGCAGCGCCTCCATGATGCTCCTCGCGTTCTCCAGGAGGTTTGCCTCGGCGCCCTGCTTGCGGCCGTCCTCCAGGCCCTGCTTGCGGCCGTCCTCCAGGCCCTGCTTGCGGCCGTCCTCCAGGCCCTGCTTGCGGCCGTCCTCCAGGCCCTGCCCGCGCGCCCAGAGCTTTGCCTCGCGGATGATGTCGTTGTACTCTGTCCTCGCCTCGCAGTACCTCTCGTAGGTGCGCTTCAGGTCCGGATCGCCCAGGGCGATCTTGTAGTGCTCGGCGAACTCCCGGATGTCGGGAAAGCACCTCATGACCTCTTCCATGTCATCCTCCCGGTAGCCCTTTGCCAGGAAGTAGAGCCACGCCAGGCCCTCGTCGGTGACTAACTTCTCGTCATCCACAGTATAGCGCTTCGCCACCTTGTCTAGCTCGGCGACGACGTAGAGGACGCGGTCGCTGCCGTCCTCGATCCCGTCCTCCGACTTCCAGCGGACGCGCCCGACGTGCAGGAAAGCCTGCCCCCTGAAGCATGCCCACCCCTCGACGAGCATTATGACGATCACCTGGGGCAGCCTGCTGTAGTCCCTCGGGCCGCCCTTGGGCGTGTGCTCGCACAGCAGCTTCGACGCGTAGAAGAGGACCTTGTTGTCCACGTTGACGCGCTCCCGCTGCGCCTCGAGGTCGACGACGGCGCCGTCGTCCGAGACGACGAGCACGTCGACGCGAGGGCTCCTCATGGCGATGCCGCCCGCGCTCGTGACGTCGCACCTCAGCTCGCGCACGTCGCCGACGGCGGGCGCGCCGGCGAGGCGCAGTACCGCGTTCACGAGCGATCGCGTCACCCCCTTCGACTCCTGGCTGCCGAGCAGCCTGAGGAAGAGGTCGTTGAAGAGCGGCGATATGCGCTCGGGACCCTCCCGCCCCGCCTCGCCCGCCATCATTGCCCTGGCCGCGTCATCCATGGTGCCTCCCGTCGTCCGGGTCCGATAGGGGGACTGACGCTAGCACACCCAGCTTGCAGCTTTTTCCCCGCCAGCTGACACTTTTTTCCCCGGTTTCTGCACCGTCGCAGGTAAACATGTGCGTTTCGGTCTGCACCGCATTGACCTTGGGACTTGCTGAAATTGACGAGACGGGTGTCGAGGAGACGTGGCGTCCCGCCTACGGTGCGCCCCTCCTGGACGGCGACGGGAGCGCCACGTCGGCATGAGAAAAGTGACGCTTTTCGCCAGACTGCGCGGTTTTGCGGTGACTGCCCGCCGGGCACCTATGGGGCACCCCAAACACCCCATCTGGCCTGCTCGAACGTGAGACCTCTTTTGCTGCTGTGGACGAACGTGCCCAAAACCGTACACAAACACAAGGGAGCGCAGCCCCGGAAAATACGTACACGGTCTAGCCGCCCACGGCGAAGGCGCGCCGACCACTGAGATGGCTGCTGGCTAGGGTTGCAGAAACGGGTGCGCGTAGTTCTGGGTCACGCCCTTGTAGGTGGCGCCAGGGGCTGCGCCGCCCTTGGGGACGAGGACTATCTGGATGGCTTCGAGCCTGTAGGCATGCCCCGCCGTACCCGCGTTTGCACCGTTCTTTGCCCATCCCATCCAGCCGAGCATCTGCGCGTGCACGCGGTAGTAGACGTCGTATGCACGGCTCATGGCGCCGGTGAGCTTGATCTGTATGGCCTCTAGGCGCTTGCCTTCTCCCGTGGTGCCGCTCATGTCGCCGTCGCTCTTCCACTCGCCCTCCCAGCCATAGGTCTGAATATGCGTGCGGTACTGGATGGAGCCGGCCGTCGGCTGGTTTTCCAACCTGATCCGGATGCCCTCGAGGCGCTTCGCCTCGCCCGTGGTGCCGGACTGCTGCCCGTCGGTCTTGCTCCAGGCCGTCTCCCAGCCGTAGGTTTGGCGGTGCACGTAGTAGGCTATGGATGCGGTGTCGTCGACGATGGTGAACCTCTTTGTGAGCGAGCCCGTGAAGTTGCCCGCGCCCTTGATGGTGACGGTGCCCGTGCCGACGGACTTGTTCGCGCCATAGCTCAGCGTGTAGTCGGTGCCCTTCGTGAGGGTCTGACCGTCGAGCTTGACCGTGGGCGAGGGCTTGATCTGCTTGTCCGTGTAAGCCCTGGGGCCGATGGTGCTGACGGTCACGCCGTTAATGCTGGCCTTCCTTATCGTGAACGAGACGGACTTGCTCCCGGCGTACGCGCCAATGCCCCTTACGGTGAGCTCGTACGTGCCCGCGTTGACGCGGCCGGGGGAGTAGCTCACGGTGTAGTCGGTGCCCTTCGTGAGCGTCTTGCCGCCGAGAACGACCCTGACGCTCGGCGTCTTGACCTTTCCATTGTAGGTGTATGAGGAGGCCCCGAGCGTGACGGAGGCGTCGGCGACGGAAGCCGTATCAAGACTCTCGCTGCCGTCGGTCCACTTGAGCGTGTAAGGGCCACTGCCCGAATAATTGCTGGTCACCTCTATGTAATATGTGCCAGCGGAAAGCACGCCTTTGTTGGCCGTCGAATACCAGTACCATTCTCCATCGCCCCAACGAGCCTGAATGTTGTTCTTCTCATCGCGGACGTATATATGAGATATTGCCTTGGCGTCAGCGTCGGGCTGCTGGGCGTCGATGTTAACCTTCTTCGTGCCAGAGACGGTGAACTTATAGTAAGCTTTCCACGCATCTCCCGGCGTAAAGAGCCCCTTATACGTCGTGCCCTTTTGAATCGTCGCGGCTTTTTCTATCTTGTCGTTGTCGCGCAGGGGGTAGCTCGTGACTGACGCTGTGCCTCTGACCTTGAAGTAGCCTGTACCGCTGTACCAACTGTATGCCTCAAGTCGGTAAGCCCCTGGCTTGAGATAGCAGACGACGGTGTCCGTACCCGGATAGCTCGCATAAACGGTTTCGGAGAAGTAAGAATGGTAGCCGTCTCCGTTGTACAGCCCCCATTGGGCTTGGTCACTCCACCAGTTCTGGAACTCGAGCCGTACGCGGGAGGTCTTCGCGAGGGTGAAGGTATACGCACACCTGTCATAACTGCCAGTTGGCGTGAACTTCTGCCACTTGTTGTCGAGCGGCAACTCCAGCTGTGTGTCCGCCTGCGCCCCTAAAGAAACTTCATCGGTCGCGATGCCTGCGGTGGCATCTTGCGATGCGACTTTCTTGGTGTCGACCTCGCCCGTCTCGGTCTGCTCGTCGGACTCGATGGGAGCCGCCTCCTCGGTAGTGTCTTCGAGCTCGGTATCGGCGGTTCGCTCTTCCTCAATGGCGGCGATGTTGGTGCCGTCGGTCGCTGTTGTGGCCGCATCGTTTTCGACGATCGTGGCGTCCCCGTCCGAGAGTGCTCCCTGGCCCTCCTCGGTTCCCTGTTCTTGGACGATGGCTGCTGCTTCGCCGTCTTGGGCAAGCGCTACCGGCACTCCGCCAAATGCCACGAGGACGCTCAAGACTAGGGTCAGGCCAAACTTCAACGCATCATGGACGGAGGCGACCTTGGCCTCTCTCTTCCGCTCGAGCATGTTATCCCCCTTCGATGTCTGATGCCTGCACAAACAGTATCTTAGCAACTATCCATTCGGTGAATAGGGGCAATTGGCGTCGGGCTGGAACGTGTACGGAACGAGATGTGGCGGCGCATGTCAGGCGGCGCCGCAAGGATCCGAGCATAACTCAGCGCGAACTTGCATTCTCAACGGGCTTTTCCATGCAGCTCATCGGAGAGATTGAGCATGGCAAGTAGCGCGTAGCTGCCAACAAGACCCTCTTGTCGCTCGATTCGCCTTACATGACGGTGATCGCACCTCAGACGCCGCCAGCCGCCTCCCCGATTCTGACGAGCCGGTGGTACAGAATCGTGTGGCGCTCGTCGAGGTCCAGGTCGCGGTGGT
>CACXDP010000429.1 GCA_902766445.1 uncultured Coriobacteriaceae bacterium | reverse complement strand
TTGCAGATGATGGCATCAAGCGCAAGCATGTCGCTCAGAGCCTGCGAGTAGTTCTTCCCCATCTGCTGGCACCTTTCCGCCACCGCAGCAAAGCCACCGGACGTCACGACGTTGGCCATGGGCACGTATGAGAGTTCCAGGCTCGTAAACAGCTCGCACGACGAGCACAGAATGCCCTTGAACTTGTGGAGCTCGTAATCCACGGCGTTTGCACCAAAGGCATGCGCGACATCCGCGGCATAGTACTCGGAATGCGGCTCATAGCCCGCGTTGGCGGCTCCGGTCGTGCCGCCCTTGTACAGGTATATCCTGCCGCTGATCCGTCGCCAGCACTTTGGCAGCATCCCGTTTGTGGTGAACTCTGGCGAGGAGCTAAAGCCGTTGCGGGGACTACTGCCATATCCCGTAAACGCGATGTTGGCGAGTAGCTGGCTCATCGGGTTCTCGTAGAGGTTGACCTTGGCGAAGGACTCCGTACTCCCCGCCTCGCACACCCAATAGCAATCGTTGAGGGACAGCCCCTTGCACACCGCAATAATGCCCAGCGGCCTGTTCGCGCTCAGGCCGCTACGCGCGAGGAACGTGTTCACGAACGCGCGGTTCTTCGGTATCGCCCTATAGCTCACCCACCGCGCAAGTCCCTCCGCGGTGGGCTCAAAACCATGAGGAAGCAATGGTTTGAAGTCGTCGTTGACCCGCAGGATCCTGTAGCCAGGGTCACTCGATTCCTTGTTTGCCTCAAAGCGAAGCAGCGTTTCGTCAAAGAGCCTGAGCTCGTATTCCATCGGTCACCCCCATCGCGTTTTTCGCCTGCGCACAATTACATTTTACGATTACGAGAAGTATTCCTGCATGAGCTTCGCCTTGAGGAGCTCGAGCTGCTCGATGGACCGCCGCACGGCAAATCCCGATTTGTCGACTTGGGCGACGAAGGCTGCGAAATCATCCTGTAAGCCGCGCGAAGGAAACGGAACCTCAGTTGCAGACAGAGTCGACTTGTTCAAAATGCACTTCAGAGCAGCATTGAGTCCCGAAGTCAACCTTGGTTTAAGCAAGCCGAGAGCCGCTTGAAGATAGATTGGATTCTCATCGCGAGGATCGATGCCGTTTATCTGCTGATTGAACGCAACCTCTCGGTCGACAAACGCAGTGTTTCCTATGGTATTTGGGCTTCCGGCAATGCAGACCATGAGCAGCCAGCCTGGCTTAGCAATCCGCGCAACAGCCTTGCCAGCATCTGTCAGCTGCTCCTTCGCCTTCTTGAGACGCATCGCCCCTGGGAGTACGTTGTCGGACTTAATCCACTCAATTCCAGGGCCATAGAATTCTTTCCTCGCCCTCGCCGGTGTGTTTCCCGTAACGACATCACACCTATCGCCTAGCTTGCACACTTCACAATCACTTGAAGGATTCTCTGGGTCCCCGAACATCTCGACAAATTGGGATTTGACGAGTTCATCAATTGATTCTAATTCTCTTTTTCGAAGCCGGATCGCACGGGCAACCTTACCAATCACATCAACGACATGTTCCTGCTCCATCAAATCACTAGTAGGCAGTTCCATTTTTAGGAAATCAGCATCAGTTATACTTCGTCTACGCGCGGTCGATCCCTTTAACTTAGACTTATAGAACTGAATACTATGCGATGATCGTAAGAACATCTCCAAATATTCCGGAACGACGGCATTTTGGTTGATATCCCAAATCCTATAAGCAGGACTCACAATTCCAGCATCTGCTATATCCTGCACCGCGAGAACTCCCTCGTCTATAGGGAATCCAACTACAAGTTGATTACGATGGACAACGTTATACGCACTTTGGTCCTTTGACGCGATTCTTTTCTTGAATCGATCCCCCTGGAAGACAAGACCATCATGCATTGTCATGGATAAAACTGGATAATTGCCACGCCCGCACTTTTCAATTGACGCCCTTGCTAAGACATCACCAAGACTAAGATTACTCATTCACCATCACTCACAGTCACTTTTACCTTATCCATCGGTTCGTAAGCATTCCGATATGTGGGACCTTCGTTTACCGCACTCTGACGCTCGAGGGTCACCATCAACTCGCGCAAAATGGAGTTGGAATCTCTGTCATAAAAGCTTCTTGTCGATGGCTGTATGTCACCACCATCAACAATTACAAGCTGGCTCTCATTCGCAGACGCGATTACGCTCGGTGCATGAGTCGTTACGACGAACTGCATTCTTGGGAAGGAGTTCGCCAAATCGGCAAGCACGATCTGCTGCCACTTGGGATGTAGGTGCAGATCAATCTCGTCAATAAGAACAATTCCCTCAGTTTTGTCTAGCACCGCATCACCCAACTGCGGATTGAGCGTCGCTGCCCCATACGCTATGTCTGCGAACAGGTTAAGCGCTACCCTGTAACCATCGCTCAGCTGCGATGAGGCGACTCGTACAGACAAGCCATTATCCTCGTAAATAATGTCCAACTCATGAGTGTCCAGATTGCTTTGAAACTCAATCGTCTCGAAGCCCCTTAGTGTCCGCAGTCCATTTGACACTGCGCAGCGGACTGCGGAAAACTCTGGTATGTCCGAATCTCTCTGCAGGGTCTTGAACGTCATGCGCTCGTACCAGGCGGCAAGAGTCGTGTCTGTTAGGTGTGCGCCAAGGCAATCGTCATAGGCGGAAAGGCACCTAAAGGTCTGTCGGAGTTTGCTCTCCCTTTTCTTCTTTGAAGGCTCCCTCTTCCACAAACGTCCAGTCCCATAGTAGGCAATGAGTGGTAGCGTTAGGGTCTCGTCGCCGTCGCGAAGACGTTGCTGATGGCGGCTGGAGACCTGCGTCATCTGTCCGTACGCAGAGGGAGAATAAGATTGCTGGGTATCCTTCAGCTTAACACCTTGCCATGAAACCACATCGCCATCCAATGAGCCTGTAGCAGCGATCTCCACTGGCAGCTGCGAAACATTCTCGTAGGAGGATCCGCTTTTGTGCGTCACATGACGGATGTCAGACTGGGCGATCTTTCGCACGCCTAGACCATCGAACCCGCCCACATAGCAACTCAGCAGCAGACTCATAGCATCCAGAATGGTGGACTTGCCGGCTCCGTTGACGCCAACGAGCGCCGTCGTACGCTCACTGAAGCTGATTTTGGCATCCTCGAACAACCTGAAGTTACGCAGTGACAGGTCATCTATGATCATGGCGCACCTCCCATCAAGAAATTCTTATCCAATAATGCTCGTGCGTGAGCGACTGGTAACGGACACTGCATGGGAGCTCTTCATAGTGCGCCCCATATTGCGCGTTGGCATCGAAGATGACTAACTCCAACCTACTCGCCATAGAAACCCTGTGTGCTTCTCTGCGACCACTTCTCGTACATCTGGAGATAGTTTTCTTTTATGAAGCCCTGTATGCGACGTATGTCGCGTGCGCTAACACGGCCAGTATCAACTACGTCAGTGTCGCCGTTGCTCCTAACAAAGAACTTCGCCGACCCGCGCTCTGTTAGGTTGGAATCACTCGCATGTACATGCATCGCCTCGATGATGCAGTGCGAGGTAAAGTAAAGGTAGTAGCCATATATCTTGAAATCAAAGTACTTGGGCATGACTAGTTCTCCAAGTACTTCTCAATACGTCTGAAATAGTCGAGCACGAGCTGTATCTCTATGTCGTCCATGCTTGTCTCCAGGACTTCGCCACTTGGCGTAATAACCGCAGCGTGGCCCCCGGCGTTTAAGTTGAGCACTCTCACGTTGCCCGAATCCAGCGTATAGGCGTAGCCGTTATAAATGGCGTCTGCCCCGTCTGCGACGGCTCGTAATTCCTCAAGCATATTGCACCGTCACCCTTTCTATTCCGCGCAGGAAATCATCTGGATTGAAGTATAGGTTTTCCAGAATCGGAACGAGGTCGATGTATTCCTCTTCGGTCGTGGGGGGATTGTCGTAAGTCGCAAGGCACTCGATGTAACCGTTTTCCCACTTTGTGACCTTTTCATATCGAACAAGATGGTCGGACGTCCTGAACCGAATGACACGATCGTCGACCGTGAACGAGGTCATGTTCCCGCAGCTGCTCAGGATTGCCGTTTTTCCCGTATCCATTCGATAGCCTCCAAGCGATCTCTTTGTGTCGCCCTACAAATGTCCATAACGAGCCTAGCATTCGTCCAAGAGGCGCCTCAGCTCCTCTTTACTGGGAAGAACCGTTTCATACTTACTGGCAAATATCTGGTCTTTTTCGCTTTCCGGCAGCGTGAGTTCGATTACCGTATCGTTCTTCTCCTTGCAAAGCAGTATGCCAATGGTGGAGTTCTCGTCCTCTAGTTTTACGTAGCGATCGTAGTAGTGCACATACATCTGCATCTGGCCTATGTCTTGATGCGTGAGTTTATCGAGCTTGAGATCGAATAGCACAAAGCAACGAAGTATTCGGTTGTAGAACACGAGGTCTACCCAGAAGTGCTCGTAATCAAACGTGAAGCGCTGTTGTCGTCCAACGAATGTGAACCCTCTTCCCAGCTCAAGGAGAAACTCCTGCAGGTGGTCGATTATTCGGGTCTCTAACTCCTGCTCCGAGTACATCGACTCTTCCTTTAGGCCTAGAAACTCCAAGACATAGGGATCCTTGATGGCGTCTGACGGCTTTTCCACTACTTGCCCTTCCTGAGCAAGGGCGCGTACATCCTCCTTGTTCCTGCTCAACGCCAGACGCTCGTAGAGCGAGCTGCCCGTTTGACGGTTAAGCTCTGCAAGGCTCCAGCCATTACGGGCAGCTTCGATCTCGTAGAAGTGGCGTTCGTCAGGATTGCTTATGCGCATAAGTTTAAGGTAGTGAGACCAACTGAGGAAGAACTTGCGACCCGATGCAGTTTGGGGTAGCTTGCTCTCGCTGTCCAATTTCCTAGACACTGTTTCGGAAATCTGGTCCCGTGAGTAAAGCAGGTAGAATCTACGCATGTTGCCCAGGTTGTCCTCCGAGAATCCACGCCCGAACCGTCCGGTCAGGTATTCGGACAACCCTTTTAAGACTTGCCTGCCGTACTCCGCTCGTTCGTTACCGTTTTGTTGCTCCTCCACGATCATTCGACCGATCTCGTAGTACGTATAGACCATGACCATGTTGGTGGTTTGTTGAGCATGCCTTCGTGCATTCTCCAACATGTTGGCAACGTTTGCGTAGAAACCTTTCTCTATGTCGCCCATGTATAACGCCTCCCCCAAGGACCAATCGAATGCTGGCAAACGTTTGTTTTTCGCGTCTTGCGCGAGTGTCCCACATTGTGATGTGATGGCCCCATGCGCTTACCCGAAGTATTCCTGCATGAGCTTAGCCTTGAGGAGCTCGAGCTGCTCGATTGACTGCCGCACGGCAAATCCCGATATAAGAGATCTTCCCGTCATATTTTGGGTCAACGGTCTTTATACGTTGCTCAATGATCTTACCGACAGCAATACTACTCACCTAGCATCGCCTCCAGGTCCTTGAGGCCCTGGGCGATTTCGCCCTCGAGGCGGTGCAGCTCGGCCATGATCTCGCTCGTGGGCGGGTACTCAACCGGTACGTACTCGATCTCCTTGTACTTGTTGATGGAGAGGTCGTAGCCGTTGTCCACGATGTCCTTCTTTGGAACGAGGAAGCTCTTCTCGGTACGCTTGCGATCCTTCTCCCCTTCCAGGTTGTGGAAGCGCTCGATGATGTCTGGGATGTCGTTGGCATCTATTGCGTTGCGCTTGTCGTCGAGCGAGAAGCCGTCGGCTTCCATGTCGTAGAACCACACGTCGTCGGTACCGCCGTTGCCCGTCTTGGTAAAGATCATGATGGCGGTCGACACACCCGCGTACGGCTTGAACACGCCGGACGGCATGGAGATTATTGCCTCCAGGCGGTTGTTCTCCACGATCTCCTTGCGAAGGGACTTGTGCGCACGCTGCGAGCCAAACAGCACGCCGTCGGGCACAATGGAAGCACAACGTCCGCCGATCTTGAGCATGCGCAGGAACAGCGCCACGAACAGCAGCTCGGTCTTCTTCGTGGACGCCAGCGAGAGGAGGTCCTTGGATACGGTCTCCCTGTCCAGGCTGCCGGTGAAGGGTGGATTTGCCATAATCAAAGAGTACTCGTCGCGATGTGTGTTGTCCTCGCTGAGCGAATCCATCCACGTGATGTTGGGAGCCTCGACCCCGTGCAGCATCATGTTCATGGCGCCGATACGCAACATGGTCTGGTCCGTGTCGAACCCCGTGAACATGGTGTTTGCGTAGTGCGTCTTGTTCTCGGCCTGCAGGAGCTCCGACGAGTAGTGGTCTTCGATGTATTGCGCGGCGTTGGTTATGAAGCCCGCGCTGCCCATCGCTGGGTCGCATATGGTGTCGTCCAGTGACGGCTGCATGAGCTCCACGATCATCTTGATGATGTGGCGCGGCGTGCGGAACTGGCCGTTGGTGCCGCTCTGGGCGATCTGCGAGAGGAGGTACTCGTAGACGTCGCCCATGATGTCCTTGTCGTTGAGGTCAAGGTCGTCCAAGGCGTCCACCACGCGCACCAACACGCGAGGTGTGGGGACGAGGAAGATGGCGTCCTTCATGTAGCGGGCG
>CACXDP010000428.1 GCA_902766445.1 uncultured Coriobacteriaceae bacterium | reverse complement strand
GCCAACCCACCCTACTCCGTAAAGTGGGCGAGCGACACGAGCGCCACGCTCGCCGACGACGAGCGCTTCCGCCCGGCGGGCAGGCTCGCGCCGAGGAACAACGCCGACCTCGCCTTCGTCATGCACGCCCTCGCATGGCTCGCCAACGACGGTGTGGCGGCAATGCTGACGTTTCCGGGAGCACTGTACAGACAGGGAGCCGAGCAGGTGATACGACAGTATCTCGTGGACAACGACTTCATTGACGCGGTGATACAGTTGCCGAAGAACCTCTTCTATGGCACGTCCATTACCGTGTGTATCCTAGTGATGAGGCGCACGAAGCGCGACCAGTCCGTGCTGTTCGTCGATGCCTCCAAGTGCTTCGTTCCGGGTTCCCCGGAGAACCACCTCTCGCAGGAGAACATCAACGAGATCGTCCGGATCTACCGCGAGCGCAGGGACGTAGACCACGTGGCCAAGCTCGTAAGCAACGACGAGCTTGGAGAGGCCAAGTACCGCATGAGCGTCTCATCTTGGGTGGAGCCCGAGGACACAAGGGAGAAGGTCGACATCAAGGCGCTCAACGCAGAGATAGCCGAGATAGTGGCGCATGAGACGGAGCTGCGCGCCAAGGTCGATGCCATCGTGGCCGAGCTGGAGGCGGACGATGAGTAGGCTGAAGGAGCTGATGGAGCGGCTCTGCCCTGATGGGGTGGAGTATAAGAAACTCGGTGAAGTGGGACGGTTCCTACGCGGTTCAAGTTTTCAGAAGAAACATTTCGTTGACTTTGGTACGCCCTGCATTCACTACGGACAGGTTCATACGCGGTTTGGGTTGTCGACTGACTGTGTGGTCTCTTACCTTGAAGAAGGTTTCTCGTCACGCATGAAAAGGGCGCAGCCTGGAGATTTGATTATTGCGACGACTAGCGAGGATGACGATGCTGTTGGAAAGGCAACAGCTTGGCTTGGCGACCATGAAGTCGTTGTAAGCAATGATGCTTTTATTTACAGGCATGATTTGGATCCCATGTATATGTCATATTTCTTTGCTTGCGAACAATTCCAAGTAGCGAAAATGCCGTTCATTACGGGTTCGAAGGTACGAAGGTTGAGCGGCGAGGATATGGCAAAAATTCGCATTCCTGTCCCGCCCATTGAGGTCCAGCGTGAGGTCGTGCGCGTCCTCGACTCGTTCCAGGAGCTTGACGACGCCCTGACGGCGGAGATCGAGGCAAGGGAGAGGCAGTATTCGGAGATGAGAAACAAGCTAATCCTTGATAATACGATGGTTCCATATCGCCCGTTTGGAGAGTGTTGCGAGAGTATGAACACTGGACCCTTCGGAAGCATGGTACATAAGTCTGATTACGTTGATGACGGATGCCCGATAGTAAATCCAGCTGATATTACGGGAACACGTATCACAATTGGAAAACGCGTGTCTGCTGAGGCAGAAGTTAGGCTAGATAGATACAGGCTCAGGGAAAATGACATCGTAATTGGGCGTAGGGGCGAGATGGGTCGCATTGGCCTAGTCACTGCTAAGTCTGCGGGTTATCTGTGTGGTACGGGGTGCTTTTTTGTGCGCATGAACGATGTCGCTTTGCCATCATATTGGTCGCATTTCTTTGGCACTTCGTATGCTAAGCAGTATTTAGATGCTCATGCTGTAGGCGGCACTATGAAAAACTTAAATCTAAGTATTTTAGGTGGGATGCCTGTCCCAATTCCAGAATTGCAGCAACAAGAATTCATAGTCGAAAAACTTGGCAATGCTGTTTCATTGATTGAAGCAATCCGCTCCGAGCGCGATGCACGTCGCAGGCAGTTCGCTTACTACCGAGATAAGCTACTTTCCTTCCCAGAGAGGGTGGGCTGACCATGGCGGGCACGCTTCAGGTTACGACCTATACGACGCAGCTCATAGGCGGTGTCGCTGACGGCATCAGGTTGTGTCGCTTCGTTGGGCGCACGATGCTCACGCTAATCGTGCCGAGACATCGTGTAGCCGAGGCCAAGCAGCTGCCTGACGTGCCTGTGCGCGGGGTCT
>CACXDP010000427.1 GCA_902766445.1 uncultured Coriobacteriaceae bacterium | reverse complement strand
AGTCTCTCCGGGCCGCCGTCGCATCGTCTCGAGAATAAAGTCATAGAACTGCTCGGGGGGTGGCCTGCGCCAGCGCCATGACCTCATCGCTCTCGTCGCGGCTGAATCAAAGCGCCCTGGTGACCCTGAAGGCGCCTCGCGCCTCGCCGGTCTCTGCACCTACCAGATGGACCGCGTCTGCGCCCTCAAGCGACTCCGAACGCACTTCGTAGTGCTCGACTCCTCGCTCGACGAGGCCGGCAAGGCGGTCAAGGATTCTCGCCGTGATGATGGTGGTCCTCTTCGAGGACCGCTCCTTTAGGACGGCTCCTGCCAACTCCACTGAGGCCGTGTGTCACAAGCTTGCAGATTGCGTCTCTTCTCGGCGAGTGTATGGTGAACAATTGGGGTTTGGACGAATTCGGCAAGACGTTCGATCAGTCTGCTGACGGCTACGGGCAATTCTCGATGAAGAACTAACGATTGGGGTTTTTGAGGTGTCGGCCGGAAGGGGAGGACAACCTCCATCTCGGACGATATGCACACGCATAAGGCTGGCTACGTGTAGATTGGCGCCTGCCCCGCATCCGCCTACGAGGCCAACCAATCGGAGAACCTCTCCAGCCTATTCCGGCGGAGACCTACAAACTCCTCTGCCAAGGTGCGAGGCGGATGGGTTTTGGCCCGCACGAGTTACTGTATGGTAGCACGCATGGCGTCAGAGTCTGTTTCCACCATCCGCATGAGCAGGACGTCGAGGGTCCAGACCTGCACGAACACGTTGGCATCCATGAAGGCCCTCACCGATGCCCCTCCTCGAAGTGTGCAAACAGCCGGTCGGAGAGGTCGAGGTCGTACAGGCCGCCGCCGGCTGCCTCCTCGCGCATGCGGGCGAGCCCGTCGGCCCTCGCCGCGCGTGTCTCCTTGTACGCGAGGATGTCGGAGAGCCGCGCCCTCCTATGTCCCGACCCGCGCCGCTCGTAAGGGATGTCGCCGGCGTCGAGGTAGCGCGCGACGGTCTTGGCAGAGACGCCCAGAATCTCGGCCGCCTGGCCGGTCGATACGTAGGGGTCAGCCTCCTCCGCACCATCGCCTACGCCCTGCACCACTCGCAGGACAGTTCGCATGACGCGATAGGCCTCGTCGGAGAGCTCAGTGGCCCCACCGTCGTATCCGACAAGCACGGGGGTTCCCACTGGATACGTTACCATGGCCACAGACATCTGTCCTCCTTTGCTTGACAACGGGGGAGTATGTCCCACATCTCTGTTGTCCGCGTCGATATGACGATTTCGCTTGGATTCAACACTGTGCTAAATGGGGCAAAGAGTTAAAAAGCGTCTGATGCATCATCGGTCGCATTGGCATCGATACGGTCGATGATCTCATTTAACGTCCAGCTCCATTGTCTTTTCTTCTTGTCCCACGATTTCACTACTATACCTTTTATAATATCTCCATCCCTGAGGTCGTGCTCCGCAATCAGATTTGGGGGAATAAAGCAATCATCAGAGACGAATCCGAAGCCACCGCGCGCGATTCTTACCGTGCCTTCAATCTCGTCACTGCTCTCTTCGGGCGATGGAAGGGTGACATCTAGGATTCTTGGCTCATGTGACCACTCGCCATCCTTCGACCCCTTCTTCTTCCTAAACGACGCGACGGTCTTTCCCTTGACCTTGGCAAATGAAACAAGACCATGCTCTTTCACGAGCCGCTCCGGAATCCACACGTCATCGGTTTTCGTATGCACGAAGCCATATGCCTTGACCGCCTCGAAGATGCCCTCGAATTTCCTCACAAAGACGGATTCCATCCTGCTATTGTCTGACGGAACAGCGTTGCCGTACATGCGCAATCCGAACTTGTCGAGCGATGCGGTATAAACTCTTCCGGGTTTGTAGTTCTTCGCAAGATTGGCATCGTGCAGGCACAGCCTTTCCGCCTGGTTCAAGGTGTAGACCGACGATGGGAAGGTGTCTATGCCGGCGAGGCCTTTCTCAGGAGCAGTCCATTCAAGGTAGAAATCCACTTTCGGAACGTATGCCTCTAGAGTTGCCTCCGCATCGGCGCTGAGAATGCGGTACTTGGGCGTGTTGTCTTCATTCATCTCGGCGCTCGTATACCATGGCTCATGCTGCGCTCTCTGGACAACAGCCGATTGTGACCAGCCATTCTCATACCTGCACTTGGAGACTGTCTCGGCCTCGAGCCTCGCGGCGGCGTAATCGCCCATCTGAGCAAACAGCCCAATGGCTGCCTCGTGATATGATAAGGCGTACTTTGGGTCCTTCGATAGCTGCAAGGCGCGGAAGATACAGGAGGCATACAGTTCTGGCTGATCCGGTAGAAAAGTCTCGCCGTATGTCGCCCATGCATAAGCTTCTTTTGATTTGCGCAGTACGAAAGGGGCTAGAACGTCGCGAGCTTCGACATTCCTCCCCATTGCAAGAAGGAGCTTTCCCAGCTTGTATTCCAGCCACTTCCAATGGGCACACTCACTCCTCGCGACTAGTGGTCTTATCGCCGTGATGGCCTCTTCCTGTGCCACCAAATTAAACAATGGTTTACCCTCACGGTTCTTCGCTGCCAGAACGTCGAAATAGTTGTTCACTACCGATTCGGCAAAGCCCGGTATCTTCCTACCTTGGTACTCCTCGTCTAGATAGTCCTCGCGAGAAAATGAATCGAAGCCATACCATGCAATGGCGTCGGCCAAGTACAACGGAGTCTCGTTGAACCCCCTAAGGAATGCTCTCATCAGGATGACGTTGCGAAACCTCGCATCTATGGCACTCAAGTCAACCGTGGCCTCGAACACCTTCCTGAGGTCCTCGACTCTCTTCCTTTTGACGAGGTCCCACGATGTCGAGCCAACTAACCTGGCCAGATTCTCATAGAACATTCCGTTTTCGCGAGGATCGAACCCATAGCGAGCGATTGCTTTCAGGCTCTTCGCGAATGCAGCGCCGTCATTGCAGAAAGGACTGTCGCGGTCCCCGTATCTCTTCAGACAGTCATAGAGCACCCAAGTTAGCTCTCCTATGATGTACTTGTTTCCTGGCTCAGAACGGTACGCCTCGACCGCAAAGCGATAGGCCCCTTGGAGGTCTCCGCTTTTCCTTAGCGCACGAATCTGCTGTGATGCGTATGCCATGTTCTCTCTCCAAAATGACTATTCGTTGCCCAAGCGGTAGTAGGCTTTGATCGTATCGACCGCTTTCCAATATGTTGCCTCTTGTCCGACCAATAGTCTGAAACTACTAATCGCACCATTTTTCCTATAATCAACGCGCACCATGAATAACTCGCCTACGGTTTCGATACGTATAACGTCACGGTATGCCGACGAGGACTCGACCCGGATGGCGTAGCCCGGGAGAACTTTCTCTTGGATGAATGAATAGAGCCAGTCGATGCCGCTGACCTCGCTCGCCTTATCCGACGGCGCGATTTGCTCCACCGACGACCTGAAATCCGCGAAGAGCGCCTTGTCACCTGTTGCCAATCTCGGTGGTTTGACTTTCGCGTCGCCGCTGTAGTCGAAGATCACCTTTGAAACCGCCCCGCCCCGCTCTATCTCGAAGATCTCTTGGTAGTTCGCGGACTTTCTTGAGACCACGACTGTTCCTGGGGGCAACGCATCCTGTACGAGCTGGCTGATGTCCGCAGACACATTCTCCTTAGTTGAGGCGAGGATGGGCGGCCTTTTTCTAGATGCGGCTACGCTGTCTTCTGCCTTTCCGAAATAGGTATTCTCGAACGGAGATATCGGGACCCAGCGAACAAGGTTGACCCGCTCCCGAGCTCGGCTGATTCCCGTGTACAGGAATCGCAAATATCTCTCGTTGGTCCTGCCTCCGTCTGTCTTTGGGGAGAACGTGACCTCGTTGAACATGTAGGACATCGACTTGTGGACGGTCATGCACCAGCCGTACCTTATCCTGGCGGCGTTTACCCACTTGGAATACTCGGTATCACCTGACAGGAGCCCTTTCTGCAACTCGTCGCGGTATCGTCTTTCGTATACGGTGAGATACCGGGCGTCACTTTTGTCTACGGGCTTCCCATTCTTATTGAGCTGGTAATCGTCCTTATTCATCATCTCGGTGTAATGGGGGCTGTCCTCGAAGGGGTGCTTTGACGCCTCAGCGTCCATCAGCGACTTGAGATGCATCTGCAGCGCCATCTCTTGGAGGAAGTCGAGCTTGGGACAATCCGACTCTAGTAGCTCCTCGATGTAGTAAACCTCAAATTCTTCGCCAAGGCGCGAGGACTCAAGCCTTGCTGTCGCTGGCACCAAAGTCAGTACGACAGGCGTGTCCGAGTGGGGGACGCGCTCTGACAGCATTATTCGGTGGCGCGATGTCTCTTCTAGATGCGTTATGGTCGCAAACTCGCCGGCGTTTATCCTGCGTGGTTCCTGGCCACCAAACTGGGAAACAAAGCCTTGACTCGCACTCGTAGGTTTGCTTGGCCACGCGATAATCTGGTTATCGAAAATGACGACATCGCCAACTGCGCATCGGCTGCCGCTGCCCACGACTTTTCGCTTTATGAATCCATTCAGGGCTCGAGCTTGCCTGTTCGTATATGACAGCACCTTATGTTCACGCCAGTTGTCCGACACGTCCCTCAGAAGTGATGCCTCATCACGTGGCTCGCAAATGCGGAATTGTTCATTCTGCTCCAGGACCAGATTTGTCATCCTGCCGGTCCGAATCGCGTTGGCGATATCGAGGCATACGGATTGTATACCGTTCGGATTTGCGGTGTCCGGGAGCTCAATCTCCTCGGCAATCATGCTGCCGCGATACCAATTCACGTTTAGGCAGGAGTCGGACCACGAGCCAAAGCTAAGTTCATACTTGTCGCCCACGAAGACGATCTTGTTCTCGCCGTAGCTGCCTATGTCAAGATGCCTCAGGAGATCGCTAAGCAGCCTGCCCGTTCCGAACTTGAGCATCTCTTCTTCCCTAGGCGCATCAGTGATCATCTGCGCCTCGCATACTACGAAGACGTTCTTTGCGTCCCCTTCAGGACTCTCCTCCAAGTCACTGAACGGGCTCTCGTTCACGAAGTCAGCTAACGGTATGAGCTGTTCACCGTTCTCTGCAACCTTCGTCGCAGAGAAATCGAAGAGGGCAGAGTACAGGCTCTCGACCTCGTCGACGGTGGAGAGCAGGTTGGAAATAACCCTGTTCGACAGGCCAAATACGCGGGCGGAAGTAAACCCGGTCTCCAATGCAACGCTTCTGATACGTGGCACCAGAGAGGT
>CACXDP010000426.1 GCA_902766445.1 uncultured Coriobacteriaceae bacterium | reverse complement strand
GCCTGGTATGACGGCTACAGCTTCCCTCGCGTGAAGTCGGTGTACAATCCCAACTCCGTAATACAGGCGCTCGACAGTGGTGTTTTTCGTTCCTATTGGGTGAGGACCTCCGCCTCCGATAGCCTTTTGGAATATATCCGCCTCGACTTCGCAGGGCTCTCGCGCACCGTGGCCGAGCTTTTGGGCGGCGTGGAGGTTCCAGTCGACGTAAATGGCTTTTCCAATGACCTCGTGACCTTCCGCAACAAGGACGATGTGCTTACGCTGCTGATTCACCTGGGCTACTTGGCATACGACCCCGAACGCGAGACGGCGCGTATTCCAAACGAGGAGATTCGCCGTGAGTTCCAGAAGACAATCAAGGAGGTGGACCGCACCGAGACCATTGCGCGGGTTGCCGCGAGTGTGAAGTTGGTGGATGACACCGTGCATGGCGACGAGGGGGCCGTCGCCGCAGAGATTGAGCGCGTGCACGCAGAGTGGCCCTCCCTCTACTACAACACGGAGCAAGCCCTGCGCTCCACCATAAAGCTTGCGTACTTCTCGTATGCCGACCACTACCTGCGTTTCGAGGAGCTGCCGGCAGGTGCTGGTGTAGCTGACATCGTGTATCTGCCCAAGCGTAACTCCCCCTACCCGGCACTCGTCGTCGAACTCAAGTGGGACGTCTCGGCCAAAGGCGCCATAGACCAGATTCGTGACCGCTACTATCCCAAGGTCCTTGACGGTCTCGACGGCGAGGTGCTGCTCGTGGGCATAAGCTACGACAAGAATGCTAGGCCGGGGCATCGCTCACATACCTGCAAGATCGAGGTTGCATAGGCTTGATGATGTTTTTTGGGGGATTTGGCGATTGGACAGTGCGAGCGGGCGCGCGGGTGCCCAAAGCCGATCGCCCGTTTTCGAGCTGTGACGAACTTGTCGATGCCATACGACCACGGTTGGATTACCTTGGTCTCGCATTGCCTCGCATGTATGACGCATCCTCCAGGATATCGATGAGGTCACCTGCCTGATAGAAGGGTTCACGCCGTATGGCGCGCAATTCGGTGAGGATGCCCCGTTCGCAGGCGGCCTTGATTGTTCTGCGTGCCGTCTGCGGGCTGACGCCCAAGTGTTGTGCCACGTAGGAGGCGCTGACGACAGGCTGCTCGACGAGCAGTGATGGCAGCCGATGTGAGACAGCGTTGGAGCGGTCGGTGTTCATCTCGCGCCATGTTCCCAAAACCTTGTCAACCTGCCCTTGGATGTGAGCCCCGAGCATCACCGCATCCTGTATGGCATCTACCAGGCAGGCTATGATGCTTTCGGTATGCCCGTCCCGATAGGCATTCAGGCCTTCGATGTATCTCCTGATATCGAACAAGAGCGCGGACGAAATCGGAAGCGTCGCATGCCGGAGGGCCGTATCGCTGGCGAGTATACGCTGTATGAGCGCACGACCCGTACGGCCGTTGCCGTCCGTGAAGGGGTGGATGGTCTCGAACTGTGCGTGGGAAACGGCGGCCTTGGCAATCGGGTGCATGTCCTTGCGGGCACCGAATCGCGCGAGGTCATCGAGGCGGGAAGTCATGCGTGAGGCGTGTGGGGGAACGAAGGCTGCCTCGTGGGGACTGAAGGGGGTGCCCCCGATCCATACCTGCACGTCACGTAGTCCCAACTCCCGTCCGGAATTTGCCATGAGGGTGTCGTGGATGGCGCATATCAAGGAGGTGTCGACGGGGTTGTCGGGATGGTCGGTGGCCACCCGTATGGCGGCGACGTTGCCGGCGGTGAGTATTGCCTTTCTTGGACCTGCGCTTAGGTGCTCCGCGAGAACGGCGTCTATGATATATGCGTTTATTCCCTCGATCTGCGAGCTGCAGGACGCCTCGACTCTCTGGATGAGTGGTGAGAGGTCATAGTCACGTGTGGCTTGGCTCTGGCCAAAGCTTTCCATCGCAGACAGTGCCTCTGCCATGCGATTCATGAGCTCTTCTGGTACCTCGAGTGTCTGGTTGGCAATGGATGCGGGTATCGCTGCCTCATAGGTGGGCAGGATCTTGCGTCTGTATAACGCTGGTATATGGACGAGGAAG
>CACXDP010000425.1 GCA_902766445.1 uncultured Coriobacteriaceae bacterium | reverse complement strand
CCGTGCGCCGCGCCGAGGATGTAGTTGGCGAACTGGACGGGCAGCGGCTGGTCCAGGCCGAGTGCGGACGAGATTCGCTCCACCGTCTCGTTGTCCGCATGTTCGCCGAGAAGGGTCGCCACGGGATTGCCCGGCACCATGCGAAGCAGGACAAAGACCAGTGCCGCAACGCCCACAATCGCAATGAGCGCATACAAAAGGCGACGCAGGAGGTTCTGTACCATACTCCCTCTCATGCCCGCTCCTCCTTCTTTAGCACGACGTCCTTCACGTAGAAGTCGCCATATCCCGCCCAGAACGGCGTAAAGCTCTCCACGCGTTCTCCTATGCAGAACAAGCGCATCCCCTCGAAAAGGGGAATCCATGCGCGATCCTCTACCACGATCTTGTGCTCGAGTTCTTGGTATTCCTTCTTGCGTTCCTCGTCGTCGACGATTGACTTGGCCGCGGAGACGCGAGCCATGACGTCGGTGTCGGGATAGCAGATGCTTCGGCTCTTTGTCCTTTCGGGATCGCCAAAAAACACGGCCATGATGTTTGCGGGGTCGTTGTAGTCCAGCATCCAGACGGTTATGAAGGACTCGATCTCGCCCGCCCGACGCTTCTCCATCCAAGCGGCCTTGTCGTAGACCTTTATATATGCGTCGATGCCGATTTTGGAAAGCCGGTTGCTTATCGTTTCGTACAGAAGGCGAAGGCCGTCGCTTGGGAGCGCCATCTCGAACGACACGTCACCGTCGTGGTAGCCTGCCTCGGACAGGAGCGCCCGAGCTTCTTCCGGGTCGAACGGGGTGCTCTCGAGGTTTTCGTTGTGACCCCAGGCGCCCGTGGGGATTATTCCGTTTTGCTTGATGGCATCATCGCTCATGAGGTTGTGCACGATGTCGTCGACGTCGATCGCCTTGCAAATGGCCTTGCGCACGCGAACGTCCTTGAGGAACTCGTTCGTCTCGTTGAGGGCAAGGTACGTCATGCCGATTTGCTGGTTATAGACGATTTGGTCGGCGTGCTCGGTCTTGTACGAGCGCTGCACGATGAGGGGGTCGATGTCCGACAGGTCTATGATGTCGATCTCTCCGTTTTGGAACATGAGGTCGCGCGTGCTTGCGTCAGGGATGATGCGATGCACCGACTCCTTGACGGTGGGCTCCTCTCCCCAGTAGCGCTCGTTGTACCTGAGGGTGAAGTGGTCGTTCGGAACCCATTCCGCGGCGTAGTAGGGGCCGGAGCCTATGGTTTCGGCGGGATCCTTCCCGAAGTTCTTGGCCTCGCGTGTGACGCGTTCGTTGACTATGGACATGGCGGCCGACGAAAGCTCGGCAATAAACCCGCCGTTGGGGGCCTCGAGAACGATCGAGAAGTGCGTCTCGTCCTTGATTTTGAACCCTTCGAGCGTGTCTGCTTCCTTGTTCATGAGCGCTTGGCCGCCGAGGATCTCGAGCGGAATGTCCGTGTTTATCGCCGCCTCGGTAAGCAGCCTGCTGAAGCTGTAGCACACGTCTGCCGAGGTCAGGGGGTCGCCGTTGGAAAACAGCACGCCCTCGCGGAGGGTGAAGTCGTACGTGAGGCCGTCATCGCTCACGCTATAGTCCGTGCACAGGCTGTTGACCACCGTGGCCGTGTCATCTACCATGCGCGTCTCAAAGAGTCGGTCGAATATGTTGAGCTGTGCCCAATACACCGAGTCGTTGTGGGCCATGTCCATGGAAGACATGTCGCTTCCGGTCGCCGTGGTCAGCCTGCCACGCTTGGCGCGGTCCGTCTGCGAGGAGCATCCCTGCGCAAGGAGGGCGTAGAGCGGCGCCACAAGCGCGGACTTGACGAACGTTCTCCTGTCCATGCAGCCTCCCATCGGTCTCCTTGCCGGATACAGGGATTATATGCGACGCCGTATGGGATGGCTATGCGAAAGGAGGTGGCAACGGGGATGCAGGGCGACGGGGATTGAAGCGCTCCACGCGAGCCATCGAGCGTTGTGATAGCATCGAGACGGCACAGGAGGCATTTTCGGACGAAACCGATACGCAGATAGGAGAAACCCATGGAAGACATCCTGGGCGTCGAAGAAATCCCCGAAGAGATTCTCGACCTGATGGCGGGGGGAGCAGTTCCGGGTGACGAGAAAGCAGAGATGAACCACTACGTCGAGGTCTTCAAGGGACGTGGCTTCAACCTCAAGACCACGCAGAGACTCTGGGTCGATCACATGGTCAAGAGCAGAATCTCTTCATACTCCGATCAAGAGGCGAGGGACTACATCGCCAGCATCTGGGACTCGTGTGGCAAGACTGACGAATGATTTGACGTATGCGCCCACGGGGGGTCACCCCTATGGGCGCATGTGATGAGTGATCCCTCGGCAGCTTACGCGGGGGTGCAGAACGAGGTGACGGAGACGCGTGATTTGGGGGCGATTGCATGGCAAACATGCATGACTACCTGCGATGGCGTGGTGACCTCACGTTCGGCGAGCGACCGTTTAACGACGTGGACAATCTCGTCCTTTCGGCATTCGTCTACCTCGACCTTTCCGGTATCGTTCCCACGGAGGACCAAGGCGGGTCCATAGGGCTTCGCGAGGCATGTCGCAAGCTGCTTGCAAAGGCTGGCGGTGACGTTGCGCCGTACGTACGCTCATTCGCAAAGGTGGATACATCGTTTGTGGAGCTCGTCGGCGAGTCGCAGCGCTTCGGGGATGCGTGCCTAAGTGCCTATGCGGACGTGGTGGACAAGAAACGCGCGCTCCAGTTTGCCGCTTTGCGGATTGGCCTTCCACAAGCAGGTACGTACGTCGCGTTTCGCGGGACAGATACGACGCTGGCCGGCTGGCGCGAGAACTTTATGATTAGTTTTCGGGTTACAGCCGCCCAGCAAGAGGCCTTAGAGTATCTGAGGCGAACCATCGAATGCATGGGCGAGTCTGAAGAGTGCATTCGCGTCGGCGGGCACTCAAAGGGCGGCAACCTTGCCGAGTACGCAGCGGCACGTTGTCCCGAGTTTCTTCGCGAGCGTATCACGCAGGTTTACTCCAATGACGGACCTGGCA
The DNA here is from genome assembly GCA_902766445.1 of uncultured Coriobacteriaceae bacterium. Taxonomy (GTDB): domain Bacteria; phylum Actinomycetota; class Coriobacteriia; order Coriobacteriales; family Atopobiaceae; genus RUG440. The sequence continues at coordinate 1,054 of CACXDP010000425.1, read as the reverse complement.
CGGCGCTGGAGGTTCTCAAGCAGAGCCCGCGCGTGACCTTGGGAAGTCGTTTGCGGCTGATAGTGCCCTCGTTCAGCGTGATTGGCATGCTCTTTGCCCGCAAGAACGAGCGACGGACTATTGTGGCAAGTCCCGCGTCGGGCATCGAGCAGCATGACATCACGACTTGGCAGGTTCTGCGTGACGGCGTCTTGGAGGTGCGTGAACTGCAGCCCGACTGCATTGCGCTCAACGAGGCCATTGCCTCGTGGGCAAGCGGAATTCCTTTGGTAGAACGCGAGCGCATTACGAACGAAATATTCGACGCGCTGCAGGCGGGGGGTGCCACGACCTTCGAGCAGATCACTTCCGCGCCGGACAAGCTTCAACGGGTGCTGCGTGCGTTGAGCGAGACGGACGAACGCACGCGAAGCATATTCCTAGAGTTCGTGCAGCGAGCCGCAAGCTCGGAGGTCAATGCTGCGCTTAACGCAGCGGTCAAGTCGGTGGAGGATGCAGGTCGTAGGTTGCGGGGCAACAAGGCCAAAAGCTCGGGCGATATTCAGGTAAAGAGAAGCAAGATCTCGGGGTAAACTTGCGTCCTCACGGACTCGACTCCAGCGCGGTTAACCTAACAAATAGGCCCAGCTCCAAAAAAGCACCGCCGCAAAACCTGTGGGTCGGCAGCCACACATGGGGCCTCGTTGAGGTGGACCTCGTACAGGAGGTTGGCGAGCATGACGATAAGCTTCTCGCACTTGCGATAGTGTCTAATGCGATTCTTGCCATGGGGATGCGCGACAAACTCCTCGAAATGAAGTGGTATCTTAGAAAAAATGGCAAGGACGCAAAAACAAGCTTAGCGAAACGTGAGAACCGCTATCCCCACGAAGGGCGGGTCACCCCAAAGAAGCTACGTTCGCACCAATACTCAAAGACGCACCGCGCTTATCGTCTGTGCCGGTTCCACTGCTGATTGGGGTCCTTCTGCTCCACGACGGCTATCTCGTCACGATAGAAGCTATCGACATGCGGCAACAAGAGCCGCGCGTAGCCCTGGCCGTCCGCCTCGATG
>CACXDP010000424.1 GCA_902766445.1 uncultured Coriobacteriaceae bacterium | reverse complement strand
GCTGATGTCGCGCTTCGGTATGGACCTGCCCACTGAAATCATCGAGCAGCAGATTGCCTCGGCGCTCGACCTCATCGTGATGTCGCATCGCTTTGCAGATGGTACGCGCCTCATCACGACGCTCTGCGAGGTCGGACGTGGCGAACGCGGCGGGGTCGAGTTGCGCGAGTGTGTGCGATTCGACGAGGGGACGCGCACGTGGCATATGGTGCACGAACCATCATTCGTGCGGCGCTCGATCAGGGAGGGACGTTTGGACGAGGAAGAGGTGCGCGCGTGGATGCCATCGTGAGCCTTGCGATTGCGATTCTTGTAGGCGTCGCCGCATGGACATTGCTTGGCTCTGCCACACCGGATGAGGCGAGGCTTGAAGTACGTGCGCGTGCGGTGGCACATGTGGCGCGTCGTGGACTTGCAATCATGTCTTCGTCGCAGGCCTGTGCGGCACTTCTTCGCAAGGACTCGTTTCGACTTGCTGTTCAGGAGTTGGCTGGGCCACTCGGTCGCGTAGGCATCGAGCTTGATGAGGGGGAGCGTGCAACCTTGCTCGCACTTGGATCGTTTGCATCCTGCGTGCTTGTCGGCGTATTTGCGCAATCTCTTTTCGTTGCCATTGCAGCAGCCCCGCTTGTGGTGGTGGCCTATCCGCTGAGGGCGGCCCAAAGGGAGCGAGCCGAGCGGCGTGAGCTGGCAGAGCAGATGCCGGGGGTGTTGAGGACGCTTGCGACAGCCATGGGCTCGGGACAGACGCTCATGCAGGCGATCGATTACGTCGGCTTGCACGAGGAGGGTTGCGCCTCCCAGGCGTTCGTCCGCGCTTCGCTTAGGTTGCGCTGCGGCATGTCGGCCGAGGAGGCGCTGGGACGGCTTTCCGATGAGCTCGATGCGCCCGGCGCACAGCTCATGGCGACGGCCCTCGCCATCTCTCAGAGGACGGGCAGCCCGCTGCGAGAACTCTTTCAGCGCTCGGCCCTGCTCGTGGAGCAGCAGGGAGAGTTCCAGCGGATGCTCTCGGTCAAGACTGCCCAGGTGCGTCTCTCGGTGCGCATCGTGTGCGTGCTACCAGTCGCGCTGGTCGTGCTGCTCTCGCTCATCTCGCCTGACTTCAGGCAGGGGCTGCACAGCGTACCTGGCATCGTGTGCCTGCTTGTCGGGGTGGTCATGGACGGCTGCGCCCTCATGCTGATTCGCACGATTCTGAAGGGGGTGATGTGATGGATGCGCTCGTGGCGGTTTGTGCTGGACTGGGGGGATTTGGGTTCACGTGGTTTCTCACGGGCGATGCGCGATCAGTTTCGTGGGTATCTTCGCGTCTCTCGGTGTCGCGCCTGGCATGGGGCAAGGGGTTCGACCTTGGGTTGGGTGCACGCAGGGAGGAGCGCGAGCGCAAGAAGAGCGCCACGCGCGACATGCCGGCGTTTCTTGACATCGTGACGCTCGGCATCTCGGCTGGTCTCTCTTTTGATGCCTCCCTCGAGCTGTATTGCGATCGCTTTGACACGCCACTCGCTCGGATGATGTCGGATGCGATTCTGTCGTGGCGCATGGGGGTGCGGGGGCGTGGGGACGCGCTGGAGGAGCTCGCGCGAGAGGTCGGCTCTCCAGCCATGGTGCGCTTCTCAACTGCGGTAAGCGATGCCTTGGCTTTTGGTACGCCGCTAGCGGAGGCACTTGAGCGTCAGGCGCAGCTGATTCGCGACGAGCAGCGTTCTCAGGTGGAGGAGGAGATTGAGCGCGTACCGGTGAAGATGCTCATACCCTTGGGGACGCTCATCGTGCCGGCGATGCTCGTCTCGATATTGGGGCCACTGCTGGGACCGGCTCTCAGCATGGCATAGGAGTGTGGGAACGGACGGAAGGAGTTTCAAATGGCAAAGACAGACGATAGGGCTCGGGAGCATGCCAAAGTGGCGGGCGATTCGAGGCAGAGGCGGGTGGTCAGCTCGGTGCGACCTCGTAATCTCGATGAGCTTCTGCACGGGCAGAAGGGGCAGGGCACCACTGAGTACGCGATCTTGGTGGGTGTGCTGGTGGTCATCGCCATCATCGCCATCGTCGCGTTTCGAGGCAGGATCAGCGACCTGTGGCAGGCGATAACGGATGGCATCAACTCGCTCTAGCGGGTCGCGCGCGAGAGAGATCGCCGTGGTCGTGCTCTTCGTCGTGGTGGGGGTCGCAGCTGTGCTCGCGGCCCGCGCCGCGGCGCGGCGGGACGTGACGGAGGTCGTCAGGGACGATCCGCTGCCTTTGGGAGAGGTGCCGGAGGGCGAGGGTTCTGTCGGCGCGTCCGACGGTATTGATGGCTCAGGTGCGGAAGAGGTGCCGGGGGTGTCGGACCTTGGGATGGAGAGTCCCTTCATCGAGGAGCAGCTTCGGCTGGTTGCCGAGGAGTCGGACGCGACCATGCGGGTGGAGCGTATGAGCGAGGGGCTTGAGGAGTCTGTGCGGGAGGTGCTTGGGCGATATCAGAGCGACGGACGCTGCCTGCTCGTGAGTGCGGGCTACCTGGACTTGCTGGGGTCCGTTTGGGGATGCGTGCTGCAGGGTCCTGGTTGGGTTGACGTGTGCGTGATGAGTGAGGAGGCGGATGGTGGCTGCACGCTGCGCTCCGTCCGTTTGGAAGAAGGAAGGGAGGAGATGGGCGATGTCACACGATGATGCCGGCCGGCGCGTGCGTGGGCAGTCGACGGTGGAGTATGCGCTCGTGCTGGTTGCGTTCCTGTCGATGATCCTTGCCCTTGGGGCTGTATGGCGAGCGGCGCAGTCGGGACGGCTGTTGGGGGTTGCCCGTGATGCTGCCTCACACAACGCGGAGGGAGGTGTGGACCTTGGTCTCTTGCAAGACCTCACGTCGTACTGAGCGAAGCCTCGTCCCGAGGGCTACGCGAGGACAGTCGACAGTGGAGGCGGCAGTCGTGCTGCCCGTGTTGATGGCGCTCTTTGCCCTGCTCATGCAGCCTGTGTGCGTGTTCTACACTCGTATGCTTATGCGTCATGCGGCGTCAGAGACCGCACGTGTGCTGGCGACCTCGGGAGACGAGGGCGTCTGTCGCTCCTTCGCCCTTAGACGCCTGCGCGCCGTTCCGGAGGCGAGCGTCTTTCATGTGGGCGGGAGTGACGACTGGGAGGTGAACCTGTCTAGGTCCGGCGATGCGCAGACCTGCGAAGTCACGATCGCGGGACACCTACGTCCAATGCCGCTTCTGGGTGTCGTTGCCGACGCAATGGGAACGAGGGATGCGCAGGGATTGCGCGTGGAGGTGCGTGTGTGCGAGCGGTTGCGCCCGCAGTGGTTGGGAGGTGAGTATGAGAGCTGGATGCAGGCATGGTGAGCCACGGATCGGTATCGAGACGTTCGTGGACGACGAGGGTGGCTATACCTCGGTGGCGACGGCGGTTGCGCTGCTCGTAAGCATCAGCCTCGTATTTGCGGTTGCCTCGGTGGAATGGACCGTTGCGAGGTCGGGCGACGTGCAACCGGTGGCGGATGCCTGCGCCATGGCAGGCCAGAATACCGTGGCCGCCTACTATACCGTGGCACAGGTGCTCGACGCTTGCGTGCTGAGCATGGGTCTCACGGGGATGGCGGTCATGGGCGTCGGCTTGGTGACGGCTGCGATTCCCGGCGCACAAGCCGTGTCCGCCCGGGCCGTGGCTATGGGAAGCGACATTCTGGAGGCGAGGCATACGTTCGCGCACAACGTCGCCTCGGGGCTCTCCAAGTTGGAGCGAGCGATACCGTATGCCATCGTGGCGAACTCGGCGTCGTGCGTTGCCGCCAACTCGGCGGGCGACCTTGGCTATGCCGGCGTGGCGATTCCGTTCCCGATGTCGTCGCAGTCAGACTTCTCATCCATGGATGCCCTCGTAAACACAGGGGAGGTCTCAGGTGACACCGAGCGACTCCAGGACGCGACTAGGCGTTCGGAAGAGGCCAAGGAACGTGCCGATGCCGCACGCGAGCGAGCATGGAGGGCCGACTGCGTGGACGAGCCGAGCTGTCTGCGCTCGAGGGCGATCTCCTTGGCGGGATTGGCGGACTACGAGAATCCCTACGCTCCGTCGCCTGAGTCGTGGAACTTCGGCATGCCCATCACGCGGTCACGCGCCTATTACCTACAGCGGTATATCAGTGAGGCACCTCAGGCGGAGGACATCGAGTCCATCACCGATTCCATTGCGCGCTCGGCGTTCTACGAGTACGCGCTTGGGGAGGCGAACTCCG
>CACXDP010000423.1 GCA_902766445.1 uncultured Coriobacteriaceae bacterium | reverse complement strand
GACGCCCTTGCCGCCAGCGCGCTCGCCGGCGCCCACAAGTGCCCCGTGATCCTCACCGCCCCTAACGCACTCTCCTCGCAGGCAAAAGAGCTCATCTCGAGCCTCGGCGTCAGCCACGTGCAGATCGTGGGCGGCACCGCCGCCGTGTCGCCTGCGGTCGAGTCCGAGCTGGCCACAAACGCGGGTGACGTCACGCGCATCGCAGGTGCCGACCGCTACGACACGAGCCTCAAGGTCCTCGATGCCGTGAGGGCTGCCAACGGAAGCTCCAGCTCGGTCATCATCGCCACCGGCGCCAACTACGCGGACGCCCTCTCGATCGGCTCCTGGGCGTGGAACACCTCCTCGCCCATCGTGCTCGTACCGAAGGCGGGCTCGCTCTCGGCAGAGGCACGCTCCAAGCTCACCTCCGCAGGCTTCACCAACGCCGTGATTGTCGGAGGGGCGGCCGCGGTGTCCCAGACCGTCGAGTCCGAGCTTAATGGACTCAACGTCACGCGCCTCGGCGGGGCAGACCGCTACGAGACGAGCCGTGCCATCGCCGCATGGACGACATCCAACAACCTCACCTGGGGCTCGCCCGTCTTCTGCTGTGGCCAGAACTTCCCCGACGCACTCGTCGCAAGCGCTCTGGCAGGTAAGCTCGGCTCGCCCGTACTCCTTGCCGACGCGACGAACAAGACGGCCGCATCGCTTGCCCAGACCCACAAGTCTTCGGTGAACTCTGCCTACGTCCTCGGTGGCACCACCGCCATATCCGCAGACGTCGAGTCCAGCATCCGTTCTGCTCTCTCGTAACCACTGTCAAACGACACTGAGTACCTGGCCGGCCCCTCCAAGCGTGTGGAGGGGCCGGCCATATCATTTGGGTAGCCAGCATGCAGAACCTTCAGTGCCCTATAGACACGGCAACAATCGAGTACGGTTTTCCGAGCCGCCCCGCGCGATTCGAGGTATACTTGAGCGAAAATAGGCACATAGCGAAGGATATCCTGCCATGGCAGACGGAATTGACCTGACAGATCTCATTGCAATGTACAGCAATCCCGATGCAGACGATCCGTATATGTTTAATGGCATCTCGTATGCTCCCGAGCACTACGACCGCATTTTCAGCAATTCGTACGATGTGATTAAGCATATCGCCCAAGCGAAGATTACGCGTTGCATGAGCGACGAAGACATCATCGCAAGAACAGGAATTCCCACAGAGTCTCTCGCACGACTTACCAAACGAGGTACGGGCAACTTGAGAGACTTCCTCTCCGTAACCGAAGCCCTCGGTGTCAGGGCAATAGTTATCCCAGATACTATTATTTTTGGAGAGTAGTCATATGCGATACCTCTACGCATGGGAAAACGACACCCTGATTGGCCGTTTCTACGAGGACGATGGTAAGGTGAGCTTTGCCTATGCACGAGATGCAACCTCCCCCATCAGCCTCTCATTACCGCTCAACGGTAATTGGCACGAAGACGCTCCGCTTGCCTTCCTCGACGGACTCTTACCCGAGGGGCAGCAGTGGCGCATCCAGATGAAGAACTCACTCAAGGCAGCAAGCACAGACTCGTTCGATCTGCTTGACAGTGTGGACTCAACGGGAGGACTCGTCTTCACCTCTCAAGCCACGTCGCCAAGCCTTAAAGCTGAGGCCTCCATTGCAACTGACGCAGACATCGAGTCTCAGATGCAGCGCATCTATGATGTCAGCAATGCTTGGTGGAATGAGAATGATCGAAATCGCTTTTCTCTCGCAGGCAACCAGGGAAAGTTCTCGCTTGCATTCATTCACGGCACATGGTTTTGGCCCAATGCGACGCTACCGTCGACGCACATCATGAAGCCAGACCCAAAGGCAACCCCCGACGTCGCGCTCGTCGAGCATGCGACACTCGAGATCGCACGACAGATTGGCATTCGGGCGGCCGCGACCAGTGTCGTGAGGTACGGCGCGAGGGTCGGCCTGCTGGTCGAGCGCTTTGACCGCGTCGTAGACCTCAAGACCAAGACCATCCGAAGACTCCGCACCGAGGACATGACCCAGGCCACAGGTGCCTGGGGAAAGGACAAGTACGACTTCGAGATAGGCGAACTCATCCAGTGTCTGCGACAGGCGCATGCCGACGAGAGCGTCATCTATGGGCTCGTGCGCCAGATCGCGTTCAACGCCTGCATCGGCAACCACGACGCGCACGCCAAGAACTACAGTGTCTTCATCGGGCGGAATGGGATACGACTCTGCCCCCTCTACGATGCGATCTCGATGGCGCATTGGCCGGTCTTTCGAGACGACGTCCTTGCCATGCCCGTCAACGGCGTCTACGACCCGTGGGAGGTGACCATCGACGATTGGCGCGAAGAGGCAAAGGCCGCAGGACTTGACCCGGACCGCGTGGAGCACATCGTCCATGACGTGGTCGAGTCGCTGCGGCGCGTCGATTACGAGGGACTCCCGTGCGGCCAAGACATCGGAGCAGAGATACGCGACTACATGCTGGAGTGCTGCAGGGACCTCGCCTAGGCCTCCCCCATCAATACCTGACCAATCTCACGCTTGTCGACGGTCAAGTGCACGCCCATCCGACACCATACGGCCAAGGCAGCGTCAACAACCCCAGTCGTCGCCCGACCCGTTCCCATTCCAGCGCCGGGCATCGAACTCGAGCGCAAGCAGCGATTGCCAGAGTGCGCGCAGTACCGTGCCTAAGCCTATAT
>CACXDP010000422.1 GCA_902766445.1 uncultured Coriobacteriaceae bacterium | reverse complement strand
CTGCTCCATGACATCGGAAAGATCGGTATATCCGGCGATGTCCTGAATAAGCCCGGACGTCTGACGGATGAGGAGTTCGAGAGCATCAAGTCGCACACCACAAAAGGTCACGACGCGCTCGCGGGCATATCCATTATGCCCGAAATCGCCATCGGCGCCTGGTCGCATCACGAGCGCCCTGATGGCAAGGGTTATCCGCAAGGCCTCAAGGGTGATGAGATTCCACGCGTGGCCCAAATCATCGCCGTGGCCGATACCTTTGATGCGATGTACTCAGATCGCCCTTATCGCAAGCGCATGAACTTCGACAAGGCCGTCTCCATTATTGAAGAGGTGCGCGGCACGCAGCTTACCGAGGATGTGGTGGATGCGTTCCTGCGTCTCGTAAATAAAGGCGCCTTCCGCGACCCGAAGGACACGGGAGGCGGCACCACGGAGGACATCGACAACATACACAAGCGCCTGAGTAGCGAGTAGCGGATCACGAAGCGGCTGGCGCAGGCCCTTTAACCTTATCCATAATTGTCCCAGTTAATATTGGTAGCAGGAGAGACGTGCCACGGATACTTGTAATTGCCTTCGTTCAAATCGGCAAATTCGCCTGACATGCTCATATCCGACCAATTGACCTTACCTCTGAGCTTCTTTTCTTTGGTGAGGCTTCCTTTGTTAATCCAAGCCACATGCTGAAGGAAAAGATCACCCGTACTCCAATCGACGGTGCCTTCGACGCGATAGCTTCCATACAGGGGGTCTGCTCCCCCCGCACTCGCTCCAACCCTAATCGTGCCTTTCAACTCTCCCGCAGGTGTCACGCTTTCAAGCTCAAGCAAAAGCAGCCTTGTCACGACGTTACCATAGTCATCTCGTCCCTCATACGAGCCCTCCCATTTGGTGGTGGGGACCATATCGATAAAGCCTTGCTTGTAGTCAGGCTCGCTGGATGGAGAATCCTCTTCTGACGGCGTTGATGATGCCGCCTGCTCGGATGTTTCGTCCGTCGCCTTCTGTGTCCACATGGCCGTAAAGCGCATGTCTTCGTCCACAATCACCGAACTACCAGGAGCGTATTCGTTCCCACTCTCATCCTCCCAGCAGTCGAACTCGTATCCAGAACGGGAGTAATCGCAGACAGGAAGGTTGTATGTCTCCCCTTTCTTGACCGCGGTTGAATCCATCTTTCCCGTGGCGTTTTCGCCGCCCGCAAACGACACGGTAGCATTCTCGACCGAGAACAGGCCATTCGGCCCTCGACCCGTCAAAACCAAAGCAGCCGACACCACGCCGATGGAAATAATCAGTGCAACAAGCACGGCGATTAGGCCACGCGAACTGGTCTTCTGGTATCCTGCCTGCTGGGGATTGTACTGCGGAACTGATGGCAACGGCATATTGGCCGATTCCATAAACCTAGTTTGGTAGGGTCTAGCATCTACGTCGCCTCGCTGGAACGTCGCTGAGGACTGCCCGTTTGCTCTCAAATCGGAAGAGTCCCACGATCTTCGTTCGTCAACAACATGTACACTGCTGTCAGCGACATTCTCAGCTGTCAGCTTGAGATACTTGACGGGCAATTGATAGGTGCGCGCAATCGCATTGCGCAGGTCGACGCTCAACGACTCGGCCGCTCGCTTCTCGATGGAGCTGTCACACAGGTGAAGGTACGCACGGTATGTCGCGTCGTCAAGCGCATCCTCGTCTAGCTGGCCCGTACGCAGCGCACTATACGCCTCGAGCAGCTGGTCATCACAGGTGTGCTCAAAGAGCTTGTATTCGCTCGATTCATGGTTGCACATGTCCGACACGATAGCTAGGAAGCGCCTCGGTTCATCTAACAGCTTCATCCCATGCTGGGCAAAGGCACGATAGACAGCATCATAGAAGCCAAGCCGCTCGCTGCGTGGTGGTGTGTTCGCAGCATCAAACATGGACGTAGAGCTCAGGTCAGCACCACATGATCTGCAAGACCAAGCACCGTTGTCGTTTTGCGCTCCGCACTTAGGGCAAAACATGTCAACCTCCCGTCCCTAAACGACGGCGCCATCACATGTCCCCTCAGCCCTCTGGAGACATGCTAAACCCGCCTTCGAATTCATGCGTACCAACATCACTCGCGATTCCAGTTATCGTGTTGTTAGAGAAATCCACTGTCCCCTCGTACTGACGCAAGTCATCGAGGCCACCCTGATCAATCCACTTGGTGCCCGCCACATATATAGTACCCGTATCCCAATCCACATGGCCAGATATATAGTAGCTTGCCTGCGTCGCCCCAGGACCGTTATCACCCCGTCCAACATAGCAGTAACCCTCAAGGTCCCCATTGTCCAATACCGATTCAAAGCCAAATTCGACCGATCTCTCGATCTTGACGTTGACATCACCCGTCTCGCCATCCGAAGTCCAGCCATCGTAGTGACCACTCCAAACGCGCGGGAAGGTGTTGGCACGACTATTCGTTTGGCTATCCGTGGGGTTTTCTGTGGGACTATCTGTTGGGTTTTCGTCGCGAGGTTGTGTAGGCACCGGCGTATAAGTCGGAACACGTGGCTCAACCTTTGGCGTCACATCAGGAACATTTATCACCAGCTTGTCAGTTCGGCGCATCTGCCAATCACCGCTGTTCGCACCGTCATCGACATCGCCAGCGCGGCCTGTCATGGTCTCTTTCGCGAAATTCACCGTACCCTCGAAGCGTCGCATGTACGCAAGGCCGCCTTTTTCAATCCAAGTCGTGCCATACAAGTATATTTCACCCGAGTTCCAGTCCACCGTACCTTCGATGTTGTAGCGTGCAGCCGTCGCACCAGCTCCGGCGTCATCCACTCCGACATAGCAGATACCTCCGAGCTCTCCGCTAGAGCTGATTGTCCTGAAGTCGAAACTAACCTGCCTGCTGATTGTTCCGTCAGATGACTCTTTTGCCCTGCCGCCGTAGGTACCAGTCCATGTGCGTGGGAAGGATGACGCACGCTGGGAATTCTCATTTGTCTTCGCTGTCTCTGCCTTGCCAGTATCCCGTGGTTTTGTCGCTGCTTCATCCCCGTCCTGCCCGTTTTCGTGCTTATCATCCGATGCAGACGTGTCCTCCCCCTTCTTTGCCCACTGGACAGTAAAGCATACGTCTTTATATACCGCCACCGTCTCACCCGGGGTATATTCCTCGCCGTCCTCGTCAACCCAGCAATCGAACTCGTAACCCTTGCGAGAGTACGCGCATGTCGGGAGGTTATACTCATCACCTTCGTCGACCATTACCGCGCCCATTTTCCCCGTAGCGTTCTTACCGCCAGCAAAGGACACAGTGGCTGTCTGTGTCTGATCTTCGCCTTCTTTTTCCTGGCTCCCCGTTATCAGAGCGTACGACACCCCACCGATAGCAAGAATCAGCGCAACGAGCACGACGACTAGAGCTGGGAAACCGGCTTTCTGTTTTCCTCCCTGCTGAGAATCATACTGCGGAACGGATGGCGCCGCCACGTACGTTAGACCCATCGACCCTGTTTGGGGGGGAGCCACGCTTGCACCAAGCGAATCTGATAGCACTCGGTTTTGATTGTCGCGCACAGACGCCGAAGCTATAGAAGACCTAGTGATAACTCTCGTCGAGGCAGATTCCAGCGGGTCCACCCCAATCTTGTCATGCTCGGAATCCTCCGCAGCTTGATTCGGTATCAGGTCGAGACGCTTGTCGGGCAATCGGTAGGTACGCGCAATAGCATTGCGCAGGTCCAGGCACAACGATTCGGCTGCTCGCGCCTCGATGGACCTGTCACGTAATCGGAGGTACGCACGGTGTGCCGCGTCATCAAGCGAGTCTTCGTCCATCCGGCTTGTCCTCAGCGCAGCAAACGGCTCTAGCAGCTCGAAATCACAGGTGTGCTCAAAGAGCTTGAATCCGCTCGATTCTTGGTTGCATATGTCCGACACGATAGCAAGCATACGTCTCGGCTCATCTAGCAGCCTCATCCCATGCTGGGCAAGAGCACGATAGACCGCTTCGCAGAAGTCAAGACTTACGTAGCGTGGTGGTGTGTTCGCAGCATCAAACATGGACGTAGAGCTCAGGTCAGCACCACATGACCTGCAGGACCAAGAACCGTTGTCGTTTTGCGTTCCGCACTTAGGGCAAAACACTGCGACCTCCCCTCCCCAAGCGCATGCTAGTTCCCCTTTGTGAGATCATGTACAAGGATCATCACCGCACCACCCGCCGAGACCCCCATAGCCCAAGCCAAATCCAAGACGAATCCTTGGTGCATGAACATAACGTCATGCACATATGTATAAGCCATCACAAGCAGAAACAAGACAACAAACGCGATGCCGCTCTTTACGAACACGTTCATGGCAACCTCCTAGCTTTCCGCCCCATTGTGACACGAACCACTACCTATTCCAATGAATTGCATCCGTCGGTAACACCTCCCATGGGATGTCAAAGTTGTCTGCGCCCAGAGTCGAAAGATATCCTGCCATGCGGTTTCCTTCAGAGTTGACAGCACCTCGATACTCCCTTTCGGGATGTTGACCGCCACCTCCCTCAATCCAGTACGTATGCCTGATGTAGATTTCGCCTGTATTCCAGTCAATATGACCCTCAATCCCATGGTTGAAGGACGTAGCGCTCGGATCGGCTTCGCACACGCCCACATAGCAGATGCCCTTCAGATCCCCCGTTTCCGAGACCTCATCGAATTGAAACAGTAGCTGCCTCAATACGACGTTACCATTATCATCCCTTCCGCTGTAGGTTCCTCCCCAGTACCGAGAGAACGCCGCTGCCTTCTGCGCGTTATTGTTCGTCGGAGTGGACTGCGGTGGAGCAGACTGTATTATGGTCCAGACGGCTGTGAACGTCGTGTCGCCGTTGACCGTAGCCTTCGCACCAGGACTATACGAATTCCCATTTGAAGCCACCCATCCTGCAAACTCATAGCCATCAAGTGTGAATCCACAGGTCGGGAGAGTGAAGGTACTGCCCACAGGCACGTTTGTGATCTCCATTGACCCATAGGCCTCATCGTTACCTGCGACATACCTGACGGTCGCGGTCTTGGGAGTCGCCTGGACCGGCTGCGGTGCGACATACGTCTTGGGTGTCACGGTTGGTTCAGGTGAATCGTTCGTCTGTGGCGTCTCGTCAGCTTCCGGTGTCTCGGAAGCCTTGCTCTCAGTTTTCTTCTTTTTCCACTTGGCAGTGAAGTTCATGTCCTTCTTCGCGGCTACCTGATTGCCGGGACCGTAATCCTTACCATTATCGCTTGTCCAGCAGCGAAACTCGTAGCCCGAGCGGGTGAAGTCACAAGAGGGAATGGTGTATGTGTCGCCCTTCCCCACCTTCGCGTTCTTCATCTTTCCCGTAGCACCCTTGCCTCCAGAGAACGAGACGGTAACGGTTTTGTCCTGCGTCACGCTTGTGCCACCCGTTTGTGCTCCTGCCACCAAGTTGTACGACACACCGCCAATGGCGAGTATCAGCACTACGAGCATGGCAACCAGACCGATGGAGGGGCCCTTTCGAGAAGTCGACGGTACCGTGTAGGTCGGCGGTGTCGGTACGGCAGGCTTGGTAACTTCCACACGCCTCGTCTGTGTAGTACCACCAGACGTCGGCCCCATGCCCTGAACATACGCCCCACTTGGCGTCCTATCCTCATCCTCATGCCTTGTGACATGGGTTAGCGGCACATTGCCTTGCGCAGAAATCGTCATCGTCAGCTGCTTCTCGGGCAGACCATTGCTACGAGCCACGACATTACGCAGGCACTGGCAAAGCCTTTGTGACGCCTGTGGCTCGACCGAATGCTCACAAAGCGAGTAGTGAGCGCGCTGAGCCGCATCATCGAGTGAGCGTTCATCGATTCGACACCTTCCTAGGTCGGCAAAGGCACCAAGGAACACGGGGTCACAGACATACTCGAAGAGTCGAAACTCGTTACTACCATGGTCGCATAGGTCCGATACAACCGCGAGAAGGTGCTTTGGATTGCTGAACAAACCCATACCGTACTTCTCGATTGCCTGATATACCGCTTCACTAAAGTCCAGCCGATGTGTGCTCATCTGCTTGGGAGCACGACTCGGGTCAAAGAGAGAGGTGCCGCTAAGGTCCGCGCCACACACCTTGCAAAACCACGCACCGTTGTCATTCGCAGATCCACATTTCAGGCAGTACATCTCGACACTCTCCTTAGCCCGTGACTCAACAACTCTAGTATTCCTTCATCACGCTCATTATGGCGAAAGAAAGAGACGAAAATTGCGTATCAAGCACATACTCGATCTATACCATGACTGATGTCTCGGGTCGGACTACTCCTGAGTCTTGTCGGTATTACGTAAGGACGTACTTCTCCAGGTAGAGACCCATGCCGTCCTCAAGCACACCGTACTCGGTGACAGCGTCTGCCACAGCCTTGCACTCGTCGCAGCCGTTGGCCATGCACACGCCCCAGCCAGCAGTCTCGATCATGGGGATGTCGTTGTCCATGTCTCCGATGGCCAGAATCTCGCCCAAGGGGATGGAGTTACGCTTTGCGTAGCGGTGCAGGGCGACCCCCTTGTCGAGTCCCGGCGTCATGAACTCCACCGTGCCGGGGAAGGTGCGCACCGCGCTCCAGTTAGGCGAGGGATGGGCACGGACCACGTCCATGATGAGCTTGTCCAACTCGGGCGTGGGCTCGTACTGGCACTCGATCTTGCCGGTGTCCTTCTTCGCCATCTCCTCGGGAGTTGCGAACTCCCAATTCGATTTGTTGCGGATGACGCTGTCCTTGAGGTGCTGGTCGAGGCGTTTGACGAGCACATGGTCGTAGGCGTTTTCGTAGACGATCACGTTGCAGTCGAGCGGCCACATGAACTCGAGAATCTCGCCAATGTAGTCCTTGCTCAGGAGCATGATGTGTTCGATGCCCTCGTGGTCCTTGTCCCAGAGATCGCCGCCGTTCATACCGATGGCGAGGTCAAACTCAAAGGAGAGTCCCCACTCGTGCGCCTTGTCCAGCGAACGCTGGTCCAGCGGGCGCCCCGACGCCGTGCCAAAGAGTATGCCACGCTCGTGCAGGGCCTCCATGGCGGCAAGTGTATGGGGAAGCGGCTTGCTGCCCTTGACGTTGATGGTACCGTCGATGTCGGCGACAACCGCCGTGACTCTCTCAATCATGATTGCCTCCCCACTTGGATGTCCTCAGCTTGTCCCGATGGCTTCCATCCAGTATAACCTGATGACATTCCTCGCACTGCCCACCAAGGTGAGCGTCAAAGCGAGCGGCAAGAGCACGCAAAAGGCGTCTGTTTGATATAGTTTGTCACAACACGTGACTGGCCTAACCATACTTTTGAATAGCGGAGGATGTATCGTCATGAAGGTTGTACTTGCCGGAGCATTCGGCCATCTAGGGAGCGACGTTCTGCGGGAGCTCGTCAAGCAGGGGCACGAGGTCGTAGCCGTCGATCGCGTCGCAAACAAGCCCGAGGACTGTGCAGATGGCTATGAGGCCGTCATCGCTGACGTTTGCAAGCCCGATACCCTGAAGGGTATCTGCGATGGTGCTGACGTGGTGATTTCGACCGTGGGCCTCATCAAGGCAAGCGCAGAGATCAGCAGCTACGACGTCGACTACCGGGGCAATCTGAACCTGCTCGCGGAGGCGAAGCTGGCCGGCGTGAAGAACTTCGCCTATGTGTCTGTAATAAAAGCGGACACCGACCCGACGGTTCCCTTGCTAGGCGCAAAGACCAAGTTCGAGAACGAGTTGCGCGCAAGCGGCCTGAACTGGGTGATCTTCCGCCCGAGCGGGTACTTCTACGACATGGCGAATGTGTTCATGCCCATGGTCGAAAAAGGCACGGTCACTCTCCTCGGCAACAAGCCCGTGTATGCGAATCTGGTCGACACGCCGGACTTTGCGGAGTTCATCGTGGAGCACATGCTTGACCGAAACGAATACTACAGTGTCGGCGGTCGCGAGGTATGGAGCTACGAGGAGATCGCAAAGATGTTCTTCGCCGCCGCTGGGAAGGAGCCGGTTATCAAGCGAGCCCCAGCGGCCATCTTCGACGTGCTCGCCCTAGTGAGCAAGGCGCAAAAGAACGGTCGAGACGCCGTCATCCGATTCTCGAAGTGGACGCTCACGCACGACATGGTAGGCCTCACGATAGCGGGCGAAACGAGCTTCGCGGAATACGTGAAGGGCCTCTACGAGGGCAGGAAGTCCCCGAAACCCATGCGGGAGTACGCGTACGATGACGCACGGCGAGCGTTCAGCCTGACCGAGCGAGAGGTCGGTGAGTTCAAGACCATCAAGGGCAAGGGAATGTCGTTCCAGACTCGAGTCTATGAGGCGAAGGGCGCCGGACAGCTCTTCATCATGACCATGAGCGGCATGGCTGGGCTGATGAAGATGGAGACCGTGGTCTTCTCGCCTGTCGAGATTGACGCTCCCATCCTGAGCATGGACGTCGTCGAAGCCATGGGCAACACCACGCTCGTGCTGGAGGTATATGACACCACGCTGACGCATCCCGCGTTCGACGAGCTCGAAACCGTGAAGGCACGGTATGCCGAGCTGCCCGGATACGAGGCCGAGGAAAAGCCTTACAACAGCCTGCTCCTTCCGTCTTCCGACCACAAGAAGGGAAAGAAGGTCAAGGAGCAGCTGAACGCCTATGGCCAAGAGTTCAGCACGACCTACTTCAAGCTGCTCGAGAGCTGCCAGCCCTGCGATCCCGAGGAAAAGAAGGCAAAGAATGCCGAGCTCACCGAGTCGCTCATCTCGAACGGCGGGCCGGCGGTCAACCAATTCAAAAAGATGATCGGCGACGAGAAGACTGCGGAGTTCCTGAGGACCTGCATGTTCTGCTCCGCCAACGAAAGCGGTGAATAGCATGGTCCTGTATTTCACCGGAACGGGCAACAGCCGCTACGTCGCGGAGCTCATCGCGGAAGCGACGGGAGATAAGCTGGTCAACATCAGCGAGTACACGAGGGACGGGCATCCGGCTGATTTCGAGGAGCCAGGGCCGTACGTCTTTGTCTCGCCGGTCTACGTCTCGGCCCCCGCAAAACCGTTCATGGAGTTCGTGAAACGCTCGTCTTTTCCGCGCGATGCCAAGGCGTACTTCATCATGACAAGCGCCGCTAGCATGGGAGGGAGTCCCGAATATTGCCGGAGGCTTTCCGCAAAGAAGGGTCTCCTATATCAGGGAGCGATCAACGTCGTCATGCCCCAGAACTACGTGCTTCTGGCCCAAGCACGAGAAGACAAGCAGCTGCGCAAGAGGATCGAGGACGCCCGGCCCGTCATCGAGCGGATCGCCGGCGCAATCAAGGCAGGAGACAAGTTACCTCCCGACGGCATGCAGTCATGGGAGTACGCAGCTTGCGTCCTCGTCGTCGACTTCTACTACAAGCACTTCATGACGGCCAAGGCGTTTCGCGTGTCAGAGGATTGCATTTCCTGCGGGAAGTGCGCGTCAGCGTGCCCCCTTGGCAACATCGTGATGAGGGACGGGCGTCCCCTGTGGGGCAACGACTGCACCCACTGCATGGCGTGCATAAGCCTCTGCCCCGTTCAGGCCGTGGAGTTCGGAAGACTGACCCAAGGTAGACGTCGTTACCAAGGCCCGAAGTCCGTGCTGAAGGAGGAGTAGACAAGTATGCCCTCCACACTTTCCTGACGCCTCCCGTAGCGGTGACTCACACTACCCCAAATCGTCCCGCGCCTCCCAACTTATCCACCCTGAAGTCCCTGGGATGCGAGACGGTGTAGGAGAAACGCCTCTTGCACGATGCGTTTTGAGCCAAGTCGATCTCCCAGCGCAGCTCGCCGGACTCGGCATCAACGAGGGCACCCGTACAGTCTCCCCGCTCTACAACAATCTCCTTGTCCTCGGACACTGGAATCTGGTCGAGGAGAACAAGTCGCACCGCTTCATCGCGCTGACTGAGAACGCCCAACTCAAAGGTCGTCTGCTCCAAAACGCGCCCCCGAAGCAACTGGCTTGAGTCTTTGCGGCTGACCAGCGTGCGAGAAGCGCGAATGCGGCGATCAGGACCCAGAGAGATTTCGGGCTTCTTGTCGGTGGATGGGACGTCAAGCACCACCTTCCCACAGTATTCTCCCATGAGGTAGACAGAAGCCATCTGTCCCGCCGCCTCAGGAGGCAGTGCCTTGTCGAGCACGGCAACCATATAGACATCGTTGTCCACGACAGGAACGGCATGCCACTCGTACGCGGCATCAATCCGCGTGGTTTGAACCTCCACGAGGCAGGAATCCTTGTCGGTTGGAACGTCCCACGTACCGCCAACCGAGAACTCCACGCTGCTTGCGAGAACGTTCGACTCCGCCTGTGAGGCTTGCGCTTCCACGAGCGGCGCGCTGGGCAATGGCAAAAGGTCCACGTTCGTATCGCCTAATGTGTCACCCGCCCTTGCTTTGGCCGCCATCATGGGTGCAGATACCTGTGCGGAGAGATGCGCGTCGGAAGGGCGTCTCTGCGGGGCAGGCAGCGGTATCTCCCTATGTCTGCAAAGACGCAAGGGACTTAGCTTCGGAAGCGTGCCGCTCGCGGAGGAACGAGCCGTACTCAGCGTGAGCTGAACGCCCTTCCAGTCAAGCGCCGTCTGCTGGCTCACTTCCGCGCGCATGCGAAGGCTCACAGGCGCATCGAATCCGTCAACAATCACGTCGTAGACTGGCTTCCAAAAAGCATGGTTGCAACGCTGATCCACCTCAAAGGGCACGATACCCTCCGTGTCGGATGTCACGCGGAGGTGAAGAAGGCCACGCATGCTACGGTTGCGCAGGTCGTTGAGCTCCTTCTGCGCCTTTATCAGCTGCTCGTTTGCCCTGTCTCGCTCACGCCTCAGCTCTGCCAACTCATCGTCAAGAGTATCGAGACGCGCAGGCAGGGCCTCGAGGTAGGCGGCGACGTCGCTTAGGCCTCCTTGCGGCAATTGCTCGCTCTTGGCACGGCTGAGCCAGAGGTCCTTCTGGGTCGTACGGTTTTTGATGCGCTCGTCGATGCGTGCCACAGTACGACGGCATTCTTCAACGCAGCTTTCCTGGTCAAGCTTGTCCTTGGGTCCATCGTTCGCGATGCCCACCGAGACGAGCGTGATGCCCGCAGGTAAACGCACACGAAGACTGTCTTCCACGGCATTGAATGCCACGCAATCTACCAGTACCGTGTTGTCCCCTCGACTCAGGTTCATAGTGCCTGCGCAGGTGATAACGCATCCGTTTAGGTACACGCGCGCTCGCGTGACGCGCGCCTCCGCAATCTGCCCCATCATTCGCGTCGCCTCCTCGCTCGATTTGGCTCATATCATACGACATGGACCGCCACACGAACGTCGATTCCACGGAATAGGCCACCATGGGAACGCTCCCCCACGGCGCAACCGCTCACACGGCACATCCGCCCCCAGCCCTCGTCATTGGCGAATCATGTATAGAAATCATGTATAATATGTGGAAACCGTATTTGTAAGACCTTCGACGGAAAGGAGATGCATACATGAGATGGGCCAAGACGACAAGGAGGGGACTGGCGCTACTGATGTCGCTGATCCTCGCAATGCCGCCGTACACGGCGGCTATTGCGGAGGGGCTTCCCGACGCGACGGACGGACTCACCAAAAGCCCTCAGGACGAGGGAGCCGCGATAGTCGCGGAGCCCGAGGATTTGGCGGAGATTGAGACCGACGAGGCCGACGCGAAGGCCGCTCCCGAGTCTGCGCCGGTCGAGGTCGCGGCTGACGAGGAGGATGGCGGTGACGCCGCCGAGTCAATCGAGGTCGTGTCCGAACCCGTTCCCTCGACCAATCCCGCTGCCGATGTCCCACTCCAGACGCAGGCCGTTGCATACGGACAGATGGGCGGAGCCACCTACAGCTTTGATGACCTGACGGGTGCGCTCACTGTGCAATCAGGTTCCTTTACGTTCTCCGATTGGGACAGTGCCCTTGATTATTTCGACCGCGGCAACGTGAAGAGCGTCACCTTCACCAACGCGGAGATGTCCGGCGATGCGGGAAGCATGTTTGCGGACATGGGGAACCTGGAGTCCGTAGATGCATCCGGCCTCGACGTCTCGCGCGTATCGAACATGCGCAGCATGTTCCGCGACTGCCGGAAGCTCACGACGCTCAACGTGTCTGGCTGGAACACCTCGGCCGTCACGGACATGTCGTGGATGTTCTACAACTGCCAGCAGCTCGCGACGCTCGACGTGTCCGACTGGAACACATCGTCCGTCACTACCATGTACTCCATGTTCCACGGGTGCGCATCCCTTGCATCGCTCGATGTCTCCTTGTGGAGGACTAGTGTCGTCACGACCATGGGCTACATGTTCAGCGGGTGCTCATCCCTCGCCTCGCTCAACGTCTCGGGCTGGGATGTCTCGCGCGTCACGAACATGGCCAACCTCTTCGAAGGCTGCTCGTCCCTTGCGACGCTCGACTTCGCCGGCTGGGACACCTCAGGTGTCGCGAGCATGGCCTCCATGTTCTCCGGCTGTTCCTCTCTCGCCTCGGTCGACCCCGCCCAGCTGAATACCTCGGCTGTCACGAGCATGGCCTCCATGTTCTCCGGCTGTGTCGCCATCACCTCGTTCGTCTTCCCCGCGTGGGACACATCGAACCTCACGAGCATGGGCCACATGTTTGACGGGTGCAGCAACCTCGAGTCCGTTGATTTCGGCACGTTGGACACCTCGGGCGTCACAAACATGGCCTACCTCTTCAAAGGCTGCACTGCCCTCACATCACCCGGCGTGGAAGGCCTGAGCGTCTCGTCCCTTACGAACGCGATTTCCATGTTCCGGGAGTGCTCCTCCCTCACGACGCTCGACCTCTCGCGTTGGAACACCTCGCACATCACGAGCACAGACTACATGTTCGGTTACTGCGGATCCCTGAGCAGGATCGTCGTAAGCCCCGCTTGGTCGATGGCCGCAGTCACGTCCTCGCTCAGCATGTTCGTAAATTGCGACTCGCTCGTAGGCGGCAAGGGCACGACCTACGACTCGAACCACACTGACGCGGGGTATGCCTGCGCTGACGGCGTCGATGATGCCCCCGGCTACCTCACGCTCAAGATGCTTGGCAGCATCGGCACCGCGCCATACACGATGTATGACGGCGTGCTCGAGGTCGGCGAGGGCGCGTTCGTGGTTGACGACTGGGACGCCGTGGTCGCCGCCATCGGGAGAGACAACATCACGTCCGTCGTCTTCACGGGCGGCGCCAAGCTGACGGGCGAGGCCACGGAGATG
>CACXDP010000421.1 GCA_902766445.1 uncultured Coriobacteriaceae bacterium | reverse complement strand
GGAACAGCTCCATCGCCTCGGCCTCGTTGTACTCCGTGAGCAGCATGCCCACCACCTCCGCGCCCGTGCCACGCTGGCCCTCGTGCCTCCGGCCTCGTGCGAATGTCGCTACGCGATTCCGGCGCGCACCTTGAATTCCGCATCGCTGAGCTGGGCCTGCTCGGCGGCTTGTCGGACTGTGAGCAGACCCTTGCGGACGAGTGCTACGAGTGTCTCGAGGGTACCCTCCTCGCGACCTTTCTCGAGGCCCTCCTCGAGGCCCTCCTCGCGGAACAGCTCCATCGCCTCGGCCTCGTTGTACTCCGTGAGCAGCATGCCCACCACCTCCGCTCTGTGTTCCTCTAGGAACAGCTTAATCTCGAATCCCGCTGGCATGTGATCGATGGCACGGTTGATGGATTTCGTGACGTCCATTCACTTCCTGACATATAGCACATTACATTTGTGAGAGTTAGTGAAATGCATCGCAGCCCAAGCGCCATGCAGGAAGGAGCACTCGTACGCGTTGCTGGTCCGCCGCATTGGACCCTCAGAGCGTGCCGTCCATGAGCGCCCGTATCGTCGCGTCACTCATCGGGAGGTAGGTGTCCAGGGCACCCCGCATGTCCACCACTTTCTCCAGCGAGGAGGAGGTGATGTCGTATTTGGGATGGTCCGTTGTGTCAAATATCACATAGTTTGTTCCCTCGCGGTCGAGAGAACTGCTGAAGCAAATCCCGTCGAAGTGTAGGCCGGTCGTAAGCCCGATGTTGCTCTTGACGTATTCGCTGATGTATTGCGTCACCAGATATGCTTGGTCGCCCGAGTAGTTAGGCTTGGAGAAGTAGTGCGCGAGAAGCTTCCGAAACATCCTCGCTTCTTCGTCTGGCGACTTGTCTTCGTCGAAGACGCTCCGCGTGAGGTCAAAGAGCGCAATCTCTTCGTTCGTCACCACCTCGGCGATGCTGACTAGCTGCGAGATGACCGGGCGTGACTCGAGGGCGGCGGTTTCTTTCCTGCTAGAAGCGTACAGGTAGCTTATGCCAGCTGGATTGATGCGTCCGTTTCCCGTGGCATCCGATGGCGCAGCGCCGGATGCCCGCTTCCCATAGCCCCACCATCCCTTGGCGCGAAACGCCTCAAGTTGGGCGCTAAACGAGCCGAAGTCCAAGGGTTGAGCGCCGGACTCTAGACGCTCGATTTGGCGCTGGATGAAGGCCTCGGCAAGCCTGGTATGGCCGAAGTCGCCCTCCTGTCCGCTAGCAAACACCCCGAGAGCGTTGTAAACAGGCGCTAGGAACTCGTGCTCCTCGGCTTTGGTGACGATTCTGCTTCGATAGAGGACCGATCCGGGGGCAAGTGTCCTCGAAACCATAGGCGCGATTGCGTCGACCCAGCTCAGTATATCCGTGCGGGGAAAGAAGCGATTGTTGTTGCACAGCTCGTGCTCGAACGCGATGAGACGCTCCTGTATGGCGTGTCTCAGGGCAAGCTGATCGCGCATCTTTACGAGGTGGGCGAGTGCCTCGCGTCTGTCAGCGTCCATGGGTCCTCCCGCGCGTTTCGATGGTCATGGGCCTTTGTGTTCGACGTTACCATGCACGCGGGGATGTAACCGTGGGGCATCCGGGGAGCGGTCCCCTCGAGTGTCGTTCTTATGCCCTGCCGTGTGCTTCAGGGCTAACCCCTTCTGCGAACCCATTTGTGGACAGATGGTTGAAGACTTTTGGCCGCGAGATGGGACCCAACGCGTGGGGTACAAGTTTCGTACTTGTGTAAAGACGGCTTCCCGTGGAAACGCGGGTAGCCTTCTACAGTCATGAGGTTGGTATCATGGGAGCGAGACAAAACGACAAACTCATACACAGCATACTCGTCAACGCGAATAGGCGGCGAGGTCTCATAACCGCATTTGTGATTCTGTCGGTAGCCGTTGTGCTTTTGACGGCGAATGCGCTCAAGCAGCGTGCAAATACGCTTACAGTGGCAGTGGCGGATCGCGATGAGCTGCCAGTTGCAGAGGTGCTAGAGACCGCAGAGGCCTCAAAGGAGACCTCCGCCTCGGATGGTACGGTTTCCGATGGTGCTATTTCAAATGAGGGCGAGGCTGCCGACGGTGAGGTTGCCAAGGACGAGTTAGCTGGCGACGAGTCCGCTGGCGGCGAAGAGGCACCTATTGAAGAGTCGGACGAGGCCAACGGCGAGGCGATTGTCGACGAGGGAAAGCCCGACGCCGATGTCGAAGCCAAGTCCGCTGAAAAGAAGGACAAAGCACACACCGACAAGACCGTGATTAGCGCCAGCGGCGCTACCTATCTGGTTACCGCGACGTACGGAGACGATGCCCAAATCGCGGATGGGGCGACGCTTGAGGTTCGCGAGATCGCTCCGGATGACGAGGAGTATGCGCGCGCCCAACAGAAGGTTGGTGACGATCTTGCGCAAGACAGTGCGCAAATACCTTCCAACCCCACACTCTTTGACATCTCGATCATGTGTGACGGCAAGGAGGTCGAGCCCGCGGAAGGCAGTGAGGTCCAGGTGGAGGTCCGTCTTGCCGAGGGCACCCTTAAGGGCAGGTATACCGATGAGGAGTCGCCTATCCTTGTGAACGATATGCCTCTCACAAGCGAGCAGTCACAGATGGATAGCAGTCTGCAAGTGCTGCACCTGACAGGTGATGGTAACGTGGATACGGTGGAGACGACCGATGCCGTGTCCAATGGGGAAGTCGTCTCGAGCTTCTCGACGGATTCGTTCTCGAACTGGTTGCTCTACCTCGACGAGGACCTGACGGACATCAACGTTACGACAAGCGACAGCCTTACGTTGAGGCCCTACACCGAGTGGGTGTGGAAGCAGTCGGACGAACCGACTGAGTATGCAGGCGGTCAGTGGGTCTTTCCGACGTCTGAATGGAACACGTGGACCAAGAAAGAGGGATCCGTCAACTACACCTATTACCAGCACAAGACAAACGGGACGACGTTCCGCTCCTACCAAAAGACGGACGATCAGCTCAAAGAAACCTATACTGTTGTGACAAGCACTACGCTCAAGGCGGGCGACTTCGACATCCAGACAAACAAGGGTAAGACGATTCACGTGCATGTGACTCCGGGCGCATCTAGCGAGAAGCCGGCTACTGTCCCGGGTGTGTCCGGCCTCACGGTCAACCTGTTTGACTACGACGTGCCCAAGGTAAACGGGCAGCTCGACTTCACCCATTCGGGCAAACTCGATGAGCAGAACAACCAAGAGCCGAATCCGTACAACCAGTCCCTCAACGTTGATCATGATCTCAAGTTTCTCGGTTGGGGCGCAGGCTCCAACAACAACAGAAAGATTAACAACTACACCCAAGACGTGCCTCAGCAGGGTATCGTGCTGAGCGACCTTGGCGAAGATGGCTTCCCTGTGCTGAATTACGGCAATCCCCACCAGAGCCTCGGCTACCTCTTTGACACCGAAGCCCGAAGCAGTGACGTCTACGCGTTCCCCGACGCGGATGGCCTGTTCCAGCAGGACAACCTCGGGTATTACTACTACAACAGCAATGCGAACTACGCTGAGTACGACCGGAACGCCAATAAGTTCGTTCTCTATGAGCACACCTACTCGCAGAACACTGGCGGTTCCAACGGTTCGAACGCAAAGCCCATTGGCTTCTACCCGTTCCACGAATACGACACCGTCGACACACAGCCCGAGATGAACTTCAACAAGAACCTCAACCACCACTTTGGTATGAGCATGGCCGTCGACTTCGAAATTCCGAGTGACAGAATGGCCGCAGCTCCGGACGGATACAAGCACGACATTGAATACACCTTCTCTGGCGATGACGACCTCTGGGTGTTCGTGGACGACAAGCTCGTGCTCGACATCGGTGGTCTGCATCAGCCGGTAACGGGTACCATCAACTTCACGACCGGCGTCATCACGGTGCACGGCGTCGAGGACAAGACCATGACCTTCGACGTGGGCGCCCACACGCTCAAGATGTTCTACCTGGAGCGTGGCGGCTGCGACTCGAACCTATCGGTGCGATTCAACCTCCCCATCGTCATCGGCAAGGGTCGTGCCTCCGTCGTCAAGAAGAGCATGACGACCGACGTCGCCAACCCTGACACCTGCCTGCAAGGAGCCGTCTTTGGCTTCTGGGACAATCCTGATTGCACGGGTGACCCCTACACGGTGGGGACTACCGATCAGTTCGGCCTCATCTCAAAGACGCTACCCATCCGTGAGGAAGGGCAGACGTACTACATGCAGGAGATCATGCCTCCCGAGGGATACCTGCTGGATCGAACAATCTACACCCTCACAGCGGGCGAGAAGGGTGATGACGGGAACTATGAGTTCTCGGTCACGAAAGGCGGAGCCGAGCTGGAGACCGATGCGGCTGGCATGCCCATCGTGCGGAATCGCTTGCAGGAGCCGATAAGCCTTGACGTTCAGAAGACCTGGCAGAATGCTGACGGCACGGAGATGGAAGCGCCTGAGGGCAGCACCGCGAAGTTCGTGGTGCGGCGGTACCGGACATACAGCACCGATCCACTGTATACGGTCGTCTTAAAGAGCGACAATGCGGCTATCGGGACGTTCGACTCAATCAGTGCGCACGCAGGCGACGTACTGACCATCAAGTACATGCATTCGGCGGACAGATGGTCACGGGTCACAAATTGCAATGCGGAGAATGGTACTCGGAACGTGCTAGCCCTCACGACGAACCCGCAGGGCGCTGAGTCGAGCGTGACCTATACCGTGGATGCGCAGCATGCAAGTGGCGGAGTCATCGCAATCATCATCCCCGAGTCGTTCACAAAGTATTGCAACGGTAGTTTGTATTCCGGTGGGTACAACCCCACGTTTGGGAACTACCAGCCCGCTTCGGATGCGCACGAAACCAAGAGGGAGATCGATCCCGACTACGAGCAGGAACTAGAGCTGGGCCAGCAGGATGGCTGGACTGAAACCTTGAACGACCTGACCGTGCAGGAGACGAGGGACGGCATCGTCTACCATTACGAATACTTCATCGAGGAGAAGGAGATTCCGGACGGCTACGAGGCTATCTATCTGGACTCTGAGGGCAATCCGACCTCTGCTGATGCCAGCAAGCCAACGAATGCCTCCACCACTCAAACCGTCGTGAACCGCAAGCTCCTGGACGTGCCTGTCGAAAAGCATTGGGCGGACTTCAGCGGAGACGCCTACGATTGGACTGTCACCTTCCAGCTCGAGGAACGGGAAGTCAAGGTCAACGCGGGTGATCAGGATGCGATGGATGCCGAGAGTGACTTCGTGACGGTCGATGGTAGGGAGCCACTGGTCGTGAGTAAGGGCCAGTCGCCGCAGCCGGCCTTTGAGGACCTGCCGATGTATCGCACGCATGGCAACGGCACGACCTACCGTATCCAGTATGCGGTGAGCGAGATTGCGTACAGCGTCACCAAAAATGGCGTCGTGGTTGCCCAGTGGAGTCAGGATGGCAGCTTGGAAACGGTGGGGGAGGAGCACTACGCCCCGCAGTTCGAGCAGGATGCTGGCGAACACGGCGCTTCGATTGACGATTACGTGATTCGCGTCGTCAATATTGCTGATAACCGCAAGCTCTCGAAGGAGATTTCCCTTGATTTGCGAAAGACCTGGCCAGAAGGGTCGGGCCTGGAAGATAGCGCCGACACGTATGCGACGTTTGCGCTGAAGCGGTACGTACACGAGGAGTATCGTGATTATTCAAAGGTGGACGCTTCCGCGAAATGGGCGGTCATCGAGCTCGACACGGGCAACGACGAAGAGCCCCAAACACTCAGAGTTCCCGAGGGCACGACCGTGCATATCGTCGGAAACATCAAAGGCAGCACCAATGCAAACAAGATCGCGTTTGCGAGGAGTGACGGGCGAGACCCCATCGAGTTGGTCGTGGATAACACGCAGAGTGCCGACCAGAAAGCGTTCGACATTCCGTTCACGGCTGAGGCCTCGGAGACGATCAGGTTGACCCAGGGTGACAACTATGTCGTTGGCGGACGAGATGGCTTCAGGTTGTCCGATACCTTCGATGGCAGGAGCGAAGATGTGCCGGATTCTGATTTCGCCGAAGAGTTCACGCTTGACAAGAGCCACGGGTGGGAGGCGTCCTTCGAGTACCTTCCGGTGGTCGAGGAGCAAGACGTTGACCCGACGACCGGTGCTCAGACGATTTATGTCTACAGCTATTATTTGCAGGAAATCGATTGCTCACCCGAGGACTTCTATCCGATCTTCAAGGATGAGAATGGCTTCCTGCGCGGAAGCGAATCCAACCGAATCGAGGCAGATGCAAGCATCGTCGCACACAACGAACAGGCTGTCGTCGACGTCACCCTCAAGAAGGTCGACGTGAAGGATGTGGACAAGAAGTCGCTCAAGGATTCTGATTTGCTTAAGGGGGCTGTCTTTGTCGTGTCGAGGTTTTCCAGCAAAGACGCTCACGGAAAGGACAGTTCTTGGGGGGACGATGGCGACATGAGGCTGGAGGATACCGAGCTGACCGGCACCTTCGAGCTCAGGGGACTGGGCGTGGGATACTACGAGATCGATGAGGTCGTGCTGCCAGCTGGTTACGTCAAGACCTTCGACAAGTTGTCTTTTGAGGTGAAAGCAGGCACGTCGGGAGGCCTGGAGGTCGAATTGGTCGATGACGGGGACGGACTTGCGCGGCTTGCCGATGGTGGCATGACCCTCGTGATTGGCAACACTCCCGGTGTGGAGCTCCCCAGTACCGGTGGCCCCGGTACGATGACCTTCACGCTCGTCGGCGCAACGCTTGCGGTGCTAGCCGCCGCGGCGCTCGTGGTCCGGCGGAGGTTTGCGCCGTAAGCGCCTCGCGGTACTGGGGGGACTGTCCCCCCAGTACCCCCAGTACCGCCATGAGGGTGGTTCAATTGTGATGACGTGCTACAATGCTGTGCCGTTAGTCTTGCACCCCTTCGTCATCAGGAGGAACCATGGCCGATAGTCGCAAACCGTTTTACGTCACTACGCCCATCTACTATGTCAACGCTGCGCCGCACCTAGGCACCGCCTATTGCACGATTCTCTGCGACGTGCAGGCGCGCTATCGCCGCGCGATGGGCGAGGACGTCAAGTTCCTCACTGGCCTCGACGAGCACGGTGAGAAGGTCCAGCTCGCAGCCGAGGACCATGGCATGACGCCGCAGGAGTGGTGTGACAGTCTCGCTCCCGCCTTCCACGACATCTGGAAGACGCTCGAGATTTCCAACGACGACTTTATTCGTACCACCCAGCCGCGGCAGGTCCGCGCCGTCCAGCATCTCTGGAACCGCATGAAGGAAGCTGGCTATATCTACAAGGACTCATACGACGGTTGGTACTGCGTTCATGAGGAGACGTACTACACCGATACGCAGGTCGCCAAGTCCGACGAAGAGCATCACGTCGAGGGCCAGCACCTTTGTCCCGAGTGCCAGCGCGAGTTGCAGCGCGTCAAGGAAGAAAGCTGGTTCTTTAAGCTTAGCGCGTTCCAGGATCGTCTCCTTGCGCTCTACGACGAGCATCCCGACTTCGTGATGCCTGACTTCCGCATGAACGAGGTCCGCAGCTTCGTGGAGAGCGGTCTACGCGACATCTCCGTGAGCCGCACGAGCTTTGACTGGGGCATACCCGTGCCCTTCGATGACGGACATGTAACCTACGTCTGGTTCGATGCCCTGCTCAACTACGCGACGGCAGTGGGCTTCGGTGACCCAGACGCTGCCGAAGAGTTTGCCTATCGTTGGCCCGCGCAGTATCACGTGGTGGGCAAGGACATCATCCGCTTCCACTGCGTCATCTGGCCGGCCATGCTCATGGCCATCGGCGAGGCCCTGCCCGAGCACGTCTTTGCCCACGGCTTCCTCATGGTCCGCAACGAGGCTACGGGTCAGGGCGAAAAGATGTCCAAATCCCGTGGCAACGCGATCGCGCCGGCTGATGTCATCGACCTGCTCGGTGTCGAAGGCTATCGCTACTACTTCATGACCGACTGCGTGCCGGGCGAGGATGGGGCCATCTCATACAACCGCATGCAACAGGTGTATAACGCCGACCTCGCAAACAGCTGGGGCAACCTCGTGAGCCGCTCGCTCAACATGAGCGCCAAGTATTTCGACGGCAAGACGCCTGTCCTTCCCGAGGGCTGGGCAGAGCGCGAGAACCCCCTGCGCGAGGTGGCGCTGGGCATCGCCGAGAGGTACTGCCCGCGCATGGGCGTCTTTGACTTCGTAGGCGCGAAAGACGAGGTCATGGCACTCGTCCGTGCAGCCAACCATTACATCGAGGAGTCGGCACCTTGGACCGTGGCTAAGGACCCGGCACGTGCGGACGAGCTTGAGCAGATTATCACGAACCTGCTTGAGTCCATCCGCATCTGCGCGCACCTCTTTGCCCCGTTTATGCCCGAGACCTCGGCGGAGGTGCTGCGTCGGCTCTCGCTTGAGGCCGAGATCGACTGCTGCGACCTGTCCGCCGCGTGCGAGTGGGGTGGCCTCGCCAGCAACGTACCCGTCAGCAAGGGCGACGCGCTCTTCCCCCGCCTCGCCACGAAGTAAGCCTAATGCGCCGCAGGGAACAGGTCTCTGCGGCGCATTCGATGCATCCCGGCCCCAAGGAGCACCCATGCCCTACTCGTATCTGGCAAATCCGCGCGAGACCCGTGCCGTGCTCGAGCGCCACGACCTTGCGCCGCGGCATCGCCTGGGGCAAAACTTTCTCGTCAGCGATGATGTCATCGGACGCATCCTCGCGCTGGCCGAGCTCGCGCCTGACGACGTGGTGTACGAGGTGGGGCCAGGCATCGGAACGCTTACGGTGGCGATGCTGCCGCGTGTGCGTTGCGTCGTGGCCGTCGAAGCCGATCGAGTATTGCCAGGGGTGCTCGCTGAGACCTGCGCACGTGATGGGGAGAGGCTTGCAATCGTGCAGGGTGATGCTCTGCGCGTGACGTCTACGGAACTTGCCGAGGTGGCGGGTTCCGCGCCAAACAAGCTCGTTTCAAACCTTCCTTACCAAGTTGCTGCGACGCTCATCCTCGACGTGCTGCAGACCATGCTCTCGATCGAGCGTCTCGTGGTGATGGTTCAGGCCGAGGTGGCTGACCGCATCGCTGCGATTCCGGGAAGCAAGGCTTACGGTGCCTACACGGCTAAGCTTGCTCTGCACGGCAAGGTGACGGGACGCTTCGAGGTGGGTCCGGGCAACTTCATGCCACCCCCGCACGTGGACTCGGCCGTCGTACGCATCGATCGCGTGCCCGCTCCGTGTGAACAGCCCAAGTTTGTTGCCGAGGTCATCGATGCCGCGTTTGCCCAGCGTCGCAAGACGATTCGAAACTCGATGGCGGCCAAAGGCTTCGACAAGGCCGCGCTCGACGATGCCTTTGCTGCTGCGGACATCGACCCTCGCGTCCGAGCCGAGACCTTAGCACCTGCCGACTTCGTCCGCTTGGCCGCGCAGCTCCGGGACAACATCGCACAGTAGCCTGTCGGCCTGCATTCACGCAGCCTCTGACAGGGTGCCATCCGCGAGCCAGAAAAGTGTAAGCTTTTGCGAGGTCTGTATAGTTTTTCGCTCTCCGGTTTTTCGGGGTCTGTAAGACGATACCGTCTACCTGCGCAAATGCGAGGGTCGATACCTGTCGGGTGGCAAATCGAGACTTGAAAACTATACATATCTCGCAAAAGTCTGCACTTTTCTCTATTGGATTTGGCACTGCGGGAGTGAGTTGCAAAGAGTTCCTCGTTGTCACGCTTGAGAACGATTTCCGGTGTCTTGTGATAATACGGTACGCCGAAGCTGGTGACGCTTGGCTTGGGCCGCTTTGCTGAGTACCAAACGTTTGCCGACTCGTCTGGCAATGAGGCGCGCGATGCTTTCAAATGCTCTCTCGTCGCATACCATGTCGTAGGTGAGCGACATCACATCGATGTGCATGGCGCGCAGAGCGAGCGTACGTCTCGCCCCTTTGCGAAGGCTTTCGGAGTAGGCATGAAACTCGTCGCTGTCGTATTCGATGTCTAGGCGTGCGGAGGCCCAATAGAGATCGGGAATCAGCGTATGGGATAGGGTAAACGACGCGGCGTCGCGATTGACGGGTCGCTTCGCGTTGAGAATAGGCTTGGGCAAAGCGTATCCGCCCAGGTGACTAGGAAGGCAAAGCAGCAGGTAGACGTTCGTTTCCATAGGAGAACAAGCTCCCGAGGCAATATGCCGGCATGCTTTCAGGGCACGGGTCCTGCCCGGAAATCCTTTCATTGACTCGACGAATGCACGCAGCCTGTCAGGTGTCGTGAGGGCGTCGCAGTTATATATGGTTCGATTCGATTGGGCGAGGTTATTGGTTGGGCCGCCAACGAGCCTATAGTGGCCGCATAGCTCCATCCCTAGCCGTATTAGTTCGACAAGTTCGACATGGCAGGCGAGTAGCAGAAAACAGAATTCGGGCGTTGGCACAAGGACGCATTCGCCCAGCTTTTTGAAAGCGTCCCGAGGTATCGAGCTCCCAAGTATGCGTTGGCGCACGTTTTGTACTCTGCGTCGTGCTGCAGCGTTAGGGATGAGCAGATAGAGCGGCGACCCTTGCTCTGGAGGTCGTATTCCTAGTTCGTCAAACTTTACGGCTTTGATTTCGCGAGAACGCGTCGAACAGCGCGAAAGGTCGGTTGCGCGTGTGCGGGAGAGGGTGTCGTCAATTGCGCTGGTCCGTTCGGAGTTAGCGGGCTCGCATCGAGCACCGAGTACGTTGAGCTCGGCCAAGGGAACTGGATCGTCGCCTATCCATAAAACATCATCAGGTTCGTCAACGGACTCATACTCTGTGTCCTCTGCAAGTTGCAGCCTATCGTCACGATCGCGATACATGGTTAGTGCGGATGGGCCATCGAGGACGATGAGTGGCTTGGGTGCGGTTTGCGAGTTGGAACGTGCAAGCATGGTGGTCCTCCATGTGAGTCGGCAAGTCACCTGTTTGGTACTCGCGGGGGTGGGCTGCACATGCTACTCGCACAGGCTTGCACGAATTTCCCCGCTAGCATACAGCAATTTCCCCAGTTTTTGCGTTTCCGCAGGTAAAAGTACCTATCACAGAATGCATCCGATTGAACTGAAATATTACTGAAATCTGTAAGTACGGAAAACTGAAGTCGTTCGGACTGAGTGCCAAATCGCGACACGTTTTGTGCGGGTTTTTGCGAGGTATGCATAGTTTTTGAGTCTCAGTTCGCCGTCCGGCGCATATCGACCCTCACGTTTGTGCAGGTAAACGACCCTGTTTGTAGAGGCCCGTATTTTGCGAACCAAGAAAACTACTCATATGTCGCAAAAGTCTGCACTTTTCTCGGTCGGATTTGGCACTCCTGTCGGTTGGCCTGCGAGGTGGCTGCAACGGGGTTGCCATATGCGATAAGCGGGCTGACTTCTCGACAGATTGGGAAGCAAATCGGGTATGGCGCTGCGTGGAGCAGGGTATACTGTATTTCCGTTTGCTGGGAGGTGGTTTGCGTGGTTGCAAAGAATCTGCTTGAGGATGGAGTGCTGTTTCGCACAAAGAAGGGCAAGCCAGTGGAGATGCCCGTGCCGTTGGCACCGTTGGCCGACACGCATGGGCATCTGACATCGTTTCGCAAGCTCAAGCCCGAAGTTGCCGTCGCGCGGGCGGCGCTTGCGGGAGTGCGCTTGCTTGCGGTGCCGGTGGACCCGGCCGATGACGTTCCTGGTGTGCCCGCATTCCTAGCGTGGTTCGAGCAAGTGCGCGAAGGGACGGCACGGTTGTTAAGAGAACTCGCACGCGAAGGCGTGGAACCGCTGACGCCCCCTGGTGTCTCGGCTGAGTCGCTGCCACCTCTGTCCGACAACCTCTACTTTCTGGCTGGCGTTCATCCCTATGGCGCGCGCCGTTTCATGGAGGACCCGTCCATCCGCGAACGTCTGGAGGCCTTGCTTGACGATCCGCGCTGCGTTGGGGTGGGGGAGTTCGGCCTCGACGTCGGCCCTTGGAGCGAGCTCTCGCTCGAGGAACAAGTCCCTGCAATGCGCGAGCATCTTCGCATCGCCTGCGAACGCGACCTTCCCGCTGAGCTACACATACGAGATGGGGAGGGTCCGCTTGAAACGGCTGCCCACGACTGCGCCCTCGAACTGCTGCGCGAGGAGAGCTTGCCAAGACGCGGTTGCGTTCTGCACTGCTTCACGAGTGGGCCGAAAGTCATGGAGCCGTTTATCGAACTTGGGTGTCATGTCGCCTTCGGGGGCGCCTCGACGTTTGGGCGCAGCGACGACATTCGTGCCGCGGCGCTGCAATGTCCTGAGCAGCTGTTACTCTGTGAGACCGACAGTCCCTACATGGCACCCGTTCCCCTGCGTGGCCGTGAGTGTGAGCCGGCGATGGTGTCCCTTACAGCGCACAATCTGGCTTGCGTGCGTGAGGAGGCCGACATCTCCTCAGCGCGCCAGACCTACGAGGCGCTATGGCACAATGCCCTCGCCCTATTTGGCCTGCCCCAGGTATGAGTCAGCGAGTCGGTTCCGATCAGCCGCCGTCCCTCGTGCCATCCCGACGCTTTGGCCTGCGAACGTTCGCGCGTGTGGCAGCCGATGCGGCGGCAGAGGCCCTCTGGCCGACACGATGCGTCTCTTGCGACATGCCCGGCGAGCTTATCTGTGAAGATTGCCGTGCAAACATGCCTTGGATTGACCAACATTGGGCCTGTCCCATTTGCGGTGCGCCGTTCGGTTGGCTGACCTGCACCTCGAACTCGTGCGACGAGAGCTGGGAGCCGCGTGCGACTGTCTGTGCCTTGGGCTTTGGGCAGACAGCGTCCCAGATGGTGGCGTGCCTCAAGGACCGTCACGAGCTGCGGTTGGCGTCCGTCAATGCTGCCGCCATGGCATGTGCTCTCGACGAGGC
Source organism: uncultured Coriobacteriaceae bacterium (assembly GCA_902766445.1). GTDB lineage: Bacteria > Actinomycetota > Coriobacteriia > Coriobacteriales > Atopobiaceae > RUG440. The sequence continues at coordinate 6,282 of CACXDP010000421.1, read as the reverse complement.
TCGAGCTTGGCCTGCGCGTGATGGTCGTCCGCGCTTCGACGAAGAACTGACGGATGCCCTTTGTTTTGTGCCGGCGACGGCCGAGGCGTATCTACGACGTGGATTCGACCATATGGAACTTGTTTCGCGCGAGTTGAGTGCGTTGCTGGGTCTGCCGCTCGCCGATGTGCTCAAACGTTCGACGGGTCTCGATCAGCGTGCTCTTGGTCAAGACGAGCGTGCGCAGAACCTCATGGGCTCAGTAAGCGTGATTGAGGACGTGGCAGGGATGCGTTTCCTGCTCGTTGACGATGTCATAACGAGCGGCGCGTCGATGCGTGGATGTACTGCGGCGCTTCTTTCCCGTGGTGCCGCGTCGGTCACCTGCTGTGCTCTCACTCGTGTGTGGTGACATGAGTGCGTCGTGCCCAACCCTTCGAGTCGTGCTACAATTCGGCGTGTCTCATCCTGGGTCTGTGGTTGCGGAAATGTCGTACGGCATATCCTAGTCCATGGCAGACGAGGCCAAAAGGATCCACGTAAGTCCGGGCGTGGGCGCCCGGGCGAGCATGGCTCGTCCTAGAAGTAAGTCGCACCGCCCGTTCACCGAGGCGAAGGGCCTCGCGGGCGAGAGGGCTAGTAGTGGGGGTGCCCGAGCACCCGAAGCGACCGTCCCTGTGCGCGAGTGTGGGGGCAAATACCAGGTCAGCTGGGATGCGACGACCGACAGTTGCGAAGCCGGGGGAAGCCTATGAACCGACCGGATATGCGATATAGGCAGATATCAGCGAGGGAATCGCGCGTGGCCGAAAGGCGCCGGTCGGGTCTCTTTTGCGTGTTGTTGCTCTGTGGTGCGCTGCTTGCGGGCTGCAGTGGTGTGGGCTCTCCTTTCGATCAGGAAGTTGTGCTTACTACAAGCGACGAATACCTCTCTCAGGTGCGCTCGTCGTTGGTCCAGAAGGTTTCGGCGGATGCCACGAAACACGAGGGCGTGCTCACCGTCGGTCTCCGCGACTCGCAAGGCGCTCCCTTTGTGGTAGGAGCGAGTTCAACTGCGGGTGGCGGTAGTGCAACCTCCGACACCTTGGTGGACGGTCTCGACGTTGACGTGGCCTGCGTACTTGCCGACGAGCTGGGGCTGCGTGTGGATTTCGTGCGCGTGGACGACGTGCGTTCGGCTTTGGAGGGCTCCTGTGACATGGTGATGGGCGTAAGTCCCCTCGAGGCGAACGGAGCCTATGTGATGGGCAACTATGCCCAGACTGCGTCTGCGCTCTTTAGGCATGGTGGTGAAGCGCATCTCGCAACGGCGGAAGAAGTGCGCGGTGCGCGGATTGCCGTGCAGCGGGCATCGTCATCGCAGCAACTCCTGCGGCGTTTGGGCTTGGAGGCTGACAAATATGCCTGCGACAACCTAAACGATGCCTTTGCTACGCTTGCCGACGGGGAGGTTGACTTCGTGGCGTGCAGCTCTGCGGCAGGGGCGTACCTTTCGATGCTTCGACCTGACATTACGTTTGTCGGGATGCTTGAGGCACCTACGACCTTGGGATATGCCGTGGCCGCATCCGACAATGAGCTGTCGGACGCACTCGGCAAGGCGTTATCCACCGTCGAGTCGAATGGCCTCCTAGGTGAGGCATGCCGTCCGTGGCTGGGTGAGCTTGCTGTTCTGGAAGACGGTCAAGCGATTGAGGGTTTGTCTGTCGAGACTCCAGACGTCGCGGACACATCCGCTACGCCGAACGAGGGTGTCACAGACGACGACTCTACTGGCGAGGAAACAGCCGAAAGTGGTGACGAAACGACCGCCGACGGCCCGAATGCCCCAATTGATGGTTCTTCCACCGAGACGGAGGTTGTTGCGGGCTCAAACGCTGCTACGCTGTAGGGGGATGTCTGTGCGAAACGGACGTGGCTTATTTTGTTGCCAAGTCGTCACACGGACCCAACGAATGGCATCATGCGGCTTCGGTCGCAGAAAGGTATCAGGCACTAGGCAAGGAGGCACAGATGGTAGACATCAAGATCTCAGGACGTAAGGTCGCAATCTCCGATGCCCTCAGGGATCAGGTTGAGACAAAGATTGGCAACGCCCTCAAGGTGTTCGACATCAAGCCCATGGAATGCGATGTGGTATTGCGCGCCGACCAGCGCCGCGCTGGTAAGGATCGCAGCAGCTGTGAGGTCACCGTCTTTGTCCGTGACAACGTCGTTCGTGTCGATGCAGCCGGGCCCGATCTCGAGACGGCCATCGACGAGGCGGCCGATAAGGTCAGCCGCAAACTCCGCAAGTACAAGACTCGCGTTGTGGATCGTCGTCAGCGTTCCAAGCACTCGAAGCGCCATGATCGCGCGCCAGAGCCGATGGCAGACCTCTCCGATCTCATCGTCGCCGAGCCCGAGCCCGTCGAGGAGGATGACGAGCTCGTTCGCGAGAAGCTCATCGAGCTCACGCCCATGACTGTCGAAGAGGCCCTCGTGCAGACCGACCTCATTGGTCACGACTTCTACGTATTTGAGGATTCTGTTACTGGGCTGGTCAACGTGGTGTATCGTCGCAAGAATGGTGGCTATGGTGTCATCAAGCCCAAGATTGAGGAAGCGGATGAGCAGTAACGTTCCAAGTGAAGAATCCCAAGGTCCAAGCGATAACCAGCCCATGGACATCCAGACGGCCGACGAGGCGCCCAGCCTCGAGGACGTGGTGAGGGTTGGACGCGCGTTTCGCCAGCGTCGTACCTGCCAGATCATCGCGGATTCGAGTGCCGACTACGCCCCGGCGGTCGTCCACCGTCTTGGCATCGAGGTGATTCCTTTTACCTACGTCACGCCCGAGGGCGAGGTGCAGGACGACCTGTGGCAACAGAGCGACCCCCACGAGTTCTATGAGACTTTGCGTAGGAATCCCGAGCTGCACTACACCACCCATGCTATCAGCCCTGGTGAGTATGCCGAGGTCTTCGAGCGTGCGGCTGCCGACGGAATCCCCACGATCTATCTCGGCATTACGGCGGGTCTCTCATCATCGATTCACAACGCTCGCCAGGCAGCAGAGATGGTGCGTGCGGCGCATCCGGGCTTTGAGCTCTATGTGCTTGACTGCCGCTGCGACTCGGCGGCAGGCGAGTTGCTTGCCATCGAGGTCATGCGCCAGGCGACACGTGGGCTTACCGCACGCGAGGTATACGAGTGGGCGCGCGAAGCACGCTATTTTATCCATGGATACTTCACGCTCGATGGATTCACGGCGCTTGCTGCAGGTGGACGCATTCCTCCCGCAGCAGCTACCGTGGGTGGTAAGCTCAACATCAAGCCTGAACTCTCCTACGATACCAATGGTGCCCTCACGCTACGCGGCATGTGCCGTGGACGCAAGAAGGCGCTTCGTGCTATCATCCAAGACTTCAAGGATAACTACGCGCATGACACCTCGCTTCCCCTTGCGATTGTCTCCACCGACGCCGAGAAGGATGCCGACTGGATTGAGCGCGAGGTGCGTAAGCAGGAGGGGTGCGCCGACGTGACCATCATCCGCAGCCAAGTTTCGCCGATCCTGGGCAGCCATGTGGGCCCCGGTATGGTCGCTCTCGTCTTTTGGGGTAGCGACAGGCGCGAAAAGCTTTCGCTCACGGATAAGCTTGCCCGCAAGGTACGCGGACTCGGTGCGGACGAGTAGGGAGGAGAACGATGTCTCAGGACCAGAACCCAGATTTCGCGCGTCGTGACGAACTTGTGGCATTGCTTGCCAGCCGCAGCCGTCTGAAGCGCCGAGAGGCGTCACACGAGCTTTCTGCTATGGCACGCGCGGATCGCGAGTCGATGGCCGAGGTTGCCGACGCTCTCGTGCGGGCTTTGGAACTTCCCGAGGCACAGACTCGTTGGGAGTGCCTCGACGCTCTCTCGGAGGTCGTGATCGTCGATCCGACCTGTGCCCATGAGGCTTTCGAGGGTGCGGAAGAGGCACTCTTTGATGAGGTTTCCGCAGCTGCGCATCTTTCGGCATTCAGGTTCTTGTCGCGTTATGGGTCACTTGGACATAAGGAGTCTCTGCGAGCATGGCCGCTCATCCGCGAGGCCCTACAGTGCTATCATGGCGACCCGGAGTATCGCGAGATGTTGATATGCCTTCGTGACTTCGCGCGCGGTGAAATAGCGCCTGAGGTGGGGGAGGCTTTGGCGGAGCGCATGTCGTTCGATGCAAAGAGCGGTGCTGGCTTTTATCGCGCGTACTCCGCCGAGATCGTCTCGACATTGCGAAAGGCTTAGGTGGTTGTATGGCCGACGAGACACAAACGAACATGGAGCAGTCCGAGGAGGAAGTGACGGAGCAGCTCGCTCCTCAGGACCAATCCGAGGGTAGGGACAGCGAATGGATTAATACTGACTCTGAGATGCCGCCCGAGGCACAGCCTCCAGCGTGGCGCGAGTCTCGCTCGCACTACGAGCCTCAGACATTGCCCGACCTGGAGTCCAAACCAGAGTCAGAAATCGAATCCGAGCCAGAGCAGCAGGACAGCTCGCGGCCGCGACTCAATCCACGACGTTGGGCGCGTGATGACGCGCGATCATGGGCTCGTCCCGAACGCCAGGCGAAGAAGCCACGGCGCAGCGTTGTGCCGTTTTTCGTCGTGGCGATTGTGGCTTTGTTGCTTGGTGTAGTTCTAGGGATGTTAGCAGCACCGATGCTGCCCGGACGACAGGCGAAAGTGGAGCTTGCGGGTCGGATATCAGTGGGAGAAGACGAGCTCGACAACGTCCTCGGGACGTATACCTTTGATGGGGAGCGCATTCCCGTGACGATTCGTGACGCTATCCTAGAGTCGACGACGCTCGAGGCGGCGAGAAACAGCGACGGTACCTACGATGTGCCGAGCGTAGACACGGTCCTCTCCATTGCGCGCAACCACGTGCTTGAGGCTGATGCCCAGGCGCGCGGTATCACGGTGACCGAGGAAGACGCCAAGGCATACGCACGCGACACGTTGGGTACGGATGACTACACGCAGATTGCTGCTGGGTACAACATGGACACGAATCAGGTTCAGCAGCTCATGCTGCGCTCGGCCCTGCTTGGCAAGCTGCGCAGCCAAGTGGTCACTACGCCGTCCGTCGCCGAGCCTGTGGCTCCCACGACCGCCGAGGCGGGCAAGGAAGACGAGCCCTCACAACTCTACGCGACCTACATCATGGGACTTGTGGGCGATGAATGGGATGCCAACGCAAATACTTGGGCGCGCGAAGACGGTCCGTATCGCGAGCAGCTCAAGAACTACACGATTTCCAACGAAGCGGCAACGTATTCTGCGGCACAAGCGGCCTACTTTGTTGCCTATTCGCAGTATTCGCAGGTGCAACAGCAGGTATCTACCGAGTGGACGAACTACGTCAATGGTCTGCTCTCCAACGTCTCGGTGGAGCTGATTTCCCTCGTGGCGTAAGGTGAGCGCATAGAGAGGGGTACGCATGGCTGGCATGACGCTTCGGGAGGAGCTATCATCGCCAAGCATTCCGCCGGTTCTGCCTAGCCGTCCCGTGGCGCTTCTTTTGGGTTCTGGATTCAAGGGTCTAGCCGGTCTGGTCAAACCCGTGCGGCGCATATCGTATGCCGAGATGGATGGGTATGCTCCGCACATCGGTATCCAATCCGAACGGGTGCCCCAAGCCACATTGGGCACGATTGACGGAATCTCCACGATGGTGTATCCGACACGACTCCATCTCTACCACGGGCATTCGGCGTATGAAGTCACCTCCTTGGTGCGTCATGCCCGGTCGAGTGGGTGCGAGACCGCTGTGTTTTTGGGTGCTTGCGGTGTCGTGAACGGAGATCTGTCCGAGTCGCTGGGCGTTGTGACCGACCACATCAACCTAACGGGAGAGAACCCTCTTGTCGGATGGCGGGCGCCCGGACAAGATTCGTTCGTGCCGATGGAAGAGGCCTATGACCGCGAAATGCGCGACCTTGCCATTGAGGTCGCGCAGGCGCGTGGCATCGACCTTCGCGAGGGGGTCTATGCAGAGATGCGCGGCCCTAGTTTAGAGACGCCTGCGGAGGTTCGGGCTCTGCGTATGTTGGGGGCTTCGTTTGTGGGGATGTCCCTCACATTGGAGGTGATTATGGCGCGTGCGTTGGGCATGCGCGTGCTCGCGATCGTGCTTCCGACGAACCCTGCTGGTGCTGCTTGGGTGTCGCATAGGTCGGTGCGTGCGGAAGTGACGTCCTTTTCTCGCGAGGTCGAGCTCGTCGTCCGGGGTGTCTTAGCCCGTCTGTAGGAGGACGAAAAAAGTGCTTGCAATTGT
>CACXDP010000420.1 GCA_902766445.1 uncultured Coriobacteriaceae bacterium | reverse complement strand
TCAGCTGGTGCGGCTGAGTTCGAGATGCGCTGCAAGCTGCTGCTCTGGCCGGGGGAGGAGAGTGCTCCTGCCGACATCGTTTCTGTCGACAACATGACCATAAATCTGGCGACATATCAGGTATACATAGATGATGAGCCAGTGGATCTCACGCTCATGGAGTACTCGTTGCTCTCGTTCTTGGCGACGCATCCCTCGCGTGCGTATTCACGTGAGACGTTGCTGCATCGCGTGTGGGGTTTCGAGTACTGCGGTGGGACGCGAACCGTGGACGTTCACATTCGGCGCGTCCGCTCTAAGGTTGGGCCGCAGGTAGCCGCACACATCGTGACAGTGCGCGGTGTCGGCTACCTATTCAAGCTATAGGTTGGATAGACGAGGCCATTTGTGATTCAGCTTTCAGTAAGCCCAAAGACTTGTTTCTCGAATATGAACCCCTTAACAACCCGCGTTGAACTTGCTTCAACGCGGGTACATTCACATATGGACAAATAACCGAATGGTGTGGTTATAGATGAAAGGTGAGTTCAATGGCGCAGAACTATAGCAATGGTACGCCCCCCATTCCGGGATCCCAATACAACGACGAGAGGGGCGATTACGAGCAGCGTCCGATGCGACGTCGTCGGGTTAATCAACAAGCCGCTTACGCCAATCCCGATACGCAGAGGCAGCAATGGCAGTATGCTCAGGCATCACAGGCTCCCATTGTCGAAAGCACGCAGCAGAAAGGCACCGGTACGTGGAAGGCCGTCCTTGGCGGTGCCGTGGCTGGAGCGGCCGTATCTGCGGCGCTCATCGGGACGCTTTTGTTCACTGGTGTCATTGGGACGGGTAGGGTTACCTCTGGGCCTGCCACGGGATCTGCTGACGGTTCTGCGCAGACGATAAACATTGCCGCCGCATCGGAGGACGCCACGGTATCCGAGGTTGTTGCTGCAAAATGCCTCCCATCCGTTGTATCGGTGTACGTCAACGCCACCGATGGTACGGGCATCGGCTCGGGCGTCATCCTTGACGCAGACGGCAACATCATCACCAACTGGCATGTCGCCGGTGACGCACAGGCGATTTCGGTGACCATCGACGGTCAGAGCTACGACGCCACGCTTGTGGGTGGTGATGCATCGAGTGACATCGCGGTCATTAGGGCTGATCTCAAAGGAGCGGCTGTTACACCCATCGAAATCGGCGATTCTTCGCAGCTCGTAGTGGGCGATTGGGTTATGACGCTGGGCAGCCCGCTTGGCCTCGATCAGTCGGCATCTTCTGGTATCGTGAGCGCACTCTATCGCAATACGCTCATGACGGGTGCGGCTGGCAACACGCTCTACACGAACCTCATCCAGGTGGATGCGGCTATCAACGGTGGAAACTCCGGCGGTGCTCTCGTTAACGACAAAGGTCAGCTCGTGGGAATAAACACCCTCTATGCGAATGGCGCAGGCACCGAGACGTTCTCAGGCATCGGCTTCGCAATCCCAGGTAACTACGCTGTGGACATCGCGCGGAAGGTCATCGCGGGCGAGCAGGTGACTCACGCCTATATCGGTCTTTCGTGTAGTACCGTCAACGCTCAGAACGCCCAAGCCAACCACCTTACGGTGAGCCAGGGTGCCTATGTGGCGGAAGTCGCCGAGGGAGGTCCCGGCCAGACTGCAGGCATACAGGTCGGTGACATCATCACAAAGATCGGGACGAACAAGGTCGATTCCGCAGATGGTTTTATCCTTGCAGTTCGCTCATATGCCGTGGGCGATGAGGTGGATGTCGTGGTCGTACGTGATGGACAGGAGCAGACTCTGAAGGTGAAGCTCGGGTCCGACGAAGAACTGCAGAAGCAGCAGGCTGAGGAGCAGCGTCAACAGCAGCAACAACTGGAGGATTATTATAACCAACAGCAGAACCAACCCCAGCCCCAGCAGACGTGGCCTTGGAACACCTACAGCTGGCCATGGGAGCTTTGGGAGGATATGGACAACGGCAACCTTGGGTCCTACAGGAGATAACACGTAAGTTAGGATTATCTGCGTGCGGCCCCTTGGCATCTCGTGCTGGATGGCAGGGGCCGCACTTCAATAAAGCGTCAAACTCAAGCTGATTATTGTCCCATTCGCACGGTATACTCAGACGTATCGCCCAAACCGACAGATAGGAAGGACATGCGCTTCGTACACACATCGGACCTTCACCTAGGGCGCAAGCTCGCGCAGATGTCGTTGGAGCGCGACTGCGCGGAGGTGTTGTCGCAGCTCAAGGAACTTGTAGGGCGGTCAGCCGCTCAGGCGCTCGTCGTAGCGGGAGACGTTTATGATAGTCCGAATCCCGCTGAGGTAGCCGTGCGTCTATGGGATGGCTTCATCACCGATATGGCGGATCTCGGCGTACCTGTCCTCGCAGTGAGCGGCAATCACGACTCGGGTGCACGTTTGGCCGTCGGGTCAGATCTCATCGCACGAGCAGGCATACACATCATGGGTGAGTTGCAGGATGACTTGCATCCTGTCGTGCTGAATGGTGTCAATTTCTGGCTCATTCCTTTTGTACGTCCAGCCGACGTGAGGGCTTGGGCTAGCAGACTTGGACTCGATGTCGATTCCGTCATAAACTACGACACCGGCCTTCGCCTTCTCTGTGACCACATACGCTCGCAGGAGGCCTTTGCCGAGCGCCCGAACGTATGCGTGGCGCATCAATTCGTGACGAATGCGGGTGTCCCTCCCGAGCGCAGCGACTCCGAGCACTTCTCCTTGGGTTCGCTCGACAACGTCGACCGACGTGTGTTCGATGGGTTCGACTATGTGGCCTTGGGGCATCTCCATGGTCCACAGAAGGTCGGAGAGGACACCATTCGCTATGCGGGCAGTCCGCTCAAGCTTTCGGCGTCCGAGATACGTCAGCACAAGTCCTTCGCAGTCGTCGGAATCAAGGCCACGGACGAGGGCACGCGCGTAAAGTTTAAGCTCGTGCCGGTAGAACCATTGCGCGACTTCCGAGAGGTGCGTGGCAGCGTAGAGGAGCTCGTTGCAAATGCCAAGCAAGAGCCGGAGGAGCAGCGGGAGGACTTCATCCACGCGGTCGTCACCGATGATGACCCGATCGACGTGGTTGCCCGTCTTCGTCGCGTATGGCCCAACCTCGAGCAGGTGGTCTTTGACAACGCCGTCACGCGTGCGGCTGGCGTAGAGCAGCTGAGTGAGGAGGTTGACTTCGAGAAGGATATGCGCGAACTCTTCCGTGAGTTCTTCCTCGCTCAGGCCGGTAAGCCCCTGGAGGATGATGAGGCAAGATTGGTGGACGAGGCCATGGAGAGCGTTCTCAACGGAGGGGGTGATGTCGCATGAGGCCGTTGCAGCTCACGCTCGTGGCGTTTGGCCCCTATGCAGGCAAGGTGGAGATTGACTTCTCGAGGTTCGGCGACCACGGACTCTATCTCATCTATGGCGATACCGGATCCGGCAAGACGATGCTTTTTGACGCCATCGCCTATGCGCTCTTTGGCGAGTCATCGGGTGATCGTGACGTGCGCACACTGCGTTCCGACTTCGCGGATGCGCAGACGCCTACCGAAGTTTCCCTCACCTTTGACCATGCGGGTCGCACATATACCGTGGTGCGCCGTCCTCAACAAGAACTCGCTCGCAGACGTGCGCGCGGTGAGGATTCCTCGGAGATGGTGATGCGTGCCGCTGTCGCCGAGCTGACGAGTGGTGACGTGGTGCTGGGGAGCAACACGCGTCAGGTCAACGACTACATCATTGACCTCTTGGGATTGAGCTACGGGCAGTTTCGTCAGGTCACCATGATTGCCCAGGGAGCATTCCGCGATCTCCTCTGTACCGATCCAGCTGAGCGCGAGGTTGTCCTACGCAAGATATTCGGTACGGAGGAGCTTGACCGTCTCTCCAATGAGCTGGCTCAGCGGGCGCGCGAAGCCCATGAGGCGCTCGATGTGTCGCGTGCTGAGTTCGAGGGTTGCATAGCTCGTCTGGACTGCGGGATTATCGAGGTACATGACCCGCTGCAACGAGTACTTCAGAAACCGAATCCAGCGCTCGCGGCCGATGACTGCGTGAATGCGGCCGCGCAATTGGTTGAGCGTCAGCGCAAGGAAGTGCAGGAGGCGGAGGAGGCCCGTGACGACGCGCGCGAAGCTACCGTTCAGGCACGTCTGCGCTTACAGCAAGCAAAGGATGCCGCTGCTGCTCTCGAAGCCGTAGAGGAGGCCAAACGTGACCTTGCGCGGGCGAATGCGCATGTCACCATCTATGCCAAGGCGCTTGATGAGGCGAGTAATGGTTACGAGGAGCGTCACCGCTCACTTGTGGCGCGCGAGGACGAGCTGGCTCGCTCCCTCCCTCGCTATGATGAGCTCGACCGCCGGCGCGAGGCGCTCTCGCAGGCGCAGGACAAGAACGCTCAGCTCACAAAGAGACGCGAGGAGTTCGAAGCGCGTAGATCTCAGCTGGAGACAACCATTGCCGATGCACGCGTTGAGATATCGATTGCGCAAGGCGTGGAAGGGCAGCTTGAACGTGCCAAGGCCGAATGCGAGCGCACGTTGCAGATGGTCGCACGTGCCCAGGAGACATCCGACGCGCTGGCAGCACTTGCTCGCGACCGGGTGGTCATGCAGACGAAGGCGGACGAGGTCGAGCGCATACGTCTCGAGGCCAATGAGGCGCATCGTGAGGCGGACGCGCTTTTTGACGCGCTCGTAGCCGACGATGCGGCGTTCGTTGCGTCCTCGCTTGTGGCGGGGAGCCCATGCCCGGTATGTGGTTCGATTGATCATCCGAATCCAGCGGTGCCGATTGACGTCGCGCCTGACCGATCCTCGCTTGCCGAGGCCCGTGAACGCCAGCGCGAGGCTGACGTGCGGCTGGGTGAGGCACAGGATGCATACCTGCTGCTCAGGGCGCAGGTCGAGGAACGCTCTCGTAGCGTACTCACCGCCGCTCAAGAGCTTGTCGGCACCTTGTTCGTGCTAGGTGATACTGTGGGTGACAGCCAGCGAGCGGAGCGTATGGCGACCACTGAGGTAGCGGCGCTACGTCGGCATCTGAGCGACCAAGAGGCCGAGCAGCGTGCTGGTGTGCGTGCGTTGCAAGAGAAGCTTGCCGAGGTAGATGCCCTGCGCGCACGGCTTGCCGAAGACGAGCGTGAGCTCACGCTCGTGCGCGGTGATTTGGCGGAGGCATCGGTCTCCTGTGAGCTAGCCTTGACCGATGTGGCGTCGGCCCAGGTGCGTGTGGATGAGATCGCGTTGAGTCTGCCTCTCTCGTCGAGGGCGGAGGCTCAGCGGGTCCTGCGTCAGGTTGTGCGGGAGCGCGAGGAGGCCGAGAAGGTACTCAACGATGCGCGTAAGGCGCTCGAAAAAGCACAGCGCGACCAGGCGTCGGCAACCTCTGTGCTGGCTGAGAGGCGTGTAAGGCTCGAGGAGTTGGGCATGTCGGAGGGCGAGGAAGCCCCGGGCACATCAAGGCAAAAGAAGGACCTCATGGTGGCGCAAGCTGCCGAGCAAGGTGCTGACAAAGCAGTGCGCGCAACGGTTGCGCGAGTCGCCCTCAATGAGCGCATTGTGGAAGAGATGCGGACAATCGCGGCCATGCTTCCTGCGCGCGAGCGTGCCGCTCAGGTGGCGGAGCGCGTCTCGCGCATCGCACGAGGACAGGCGAGTGGCACGAACCGTATCTCGTTCGAGCGCTACGTGTTGGGCTTCTATTTCGATCAGATTGTAATCTGTGCAAACAGGCGTCTCTCCGTCATGTCGTCCGGCCATTACCAGCTTGTGCGCAACAAGGAGGGCGAGAAGCGCGGGAAGGGCGGCCTTTCGCTCGATGTGGTGGACTACGCGACGGGCAAGCAGCGACCGGTGTCGTCGCTCTCGGGCGGCGAGAGCTTTGAGGCGTCTTTGTCGCTTGCCTTGGGTCTTTCGGACTACGCACAACAGAGGGCGGGCGGCATGCACCTCGACACGGTGTTCATCGACGAGGGCTTTGGCTCGCTCGACCCCGATTCGTTAGAGCAGGTCATGCGCGTGCTCTCCGACCTCGCGTCCGGCGACTGTCTCGTGGCGATCATCAGTCATGTGGAGGAGCTGGAGAAGCGAATCGAGCAGCGAGTGGAGGTAAGGGCTAGCCACGAGGGCAGCACTGCTACCGTCATTGCCGGATAGCTTTGTTCATCAGGGGTTACGCGAAAGGTAATGGTCCCTCGTGTAGCCCCTTATCCTTATCCGAGTAGGGGCTGGTCGTAGGCGTAGAGCGCGAGGTTGATTTCGTAGATATCCCAAATTCCTCGCGCGAGGAAGTACTCCACGATAAGGTCGCGGGCATCGGCGTGCGTAAGGGCGAAGCCCGCGCGTTCCAGCAGAAGGCGCGTGTCATCGAGAGTGAGACGAAGTGCCACGGCAAGTGCTAGCACCGTGGCCTTCTTTGGCTGGTAGCTGGGGTTATTGCGAATCTTTGAGAAATGCTGGCGGCTCATGTTCGCCCGTTTATAGACCTCGCTGTCCCTGAGATTGCGCTCGTCGATCATAGCGAGCAACGTCGGGGAAAATCCCGCATCAACTTTTGACAGCAGCTCCTCAAGGGAAGGCCTATCGCTGAGGGGACGTCTTTGATGGGCTGGCGCCCCTGCCATCGCCTGCGCTGGCTCCTCGGGATTTGGGTACGGCGACGGTTGTGACGTCGGCGCGCAATAATCAGCGCCATCGAGTGCCGTGCCCGACGCGCCTATCGGGAGCGACATCAAAGTCCTACCGCCAACACCACCACGCGGATGCTCCCAACGACTGCGTCGCTGATAGGGACTCTTCCGAGCATAGAGATCGTTTATGAGGGCCGTTATCGGGCCGAAGCGACCGCTTGCCGCACGCATGCTGCCAACGTCAAAGAGCGTGAGGAACACATCGATCTCATGGCTCTCGTCGGTCAGAAACGAGCGTATCTCGTCTATGGCGACATCAATAGCGGCCTCTTTGGGATAGCCGTAGATTCCTGACGAGATGAGCGGAAAGGCTATGGAACGGTCGCCGAGCTCGTACGCGAGGCGCAGTGAGGAGCGG
>CACXDP010000419.1 GCA_902766445.1 uncultured Coriobacteriaceae bacterium | reverse complement strand
GACGTCTCGGAGGATGTCGTGGTCGACACCCTCCCGCTGAAACAGTCCAGTTAATTAGCAGATGTTGTACTACGAGACGTACCTCATGCCCGTGGGGGAAAGGATTGCACGCTTGCAGGGCGTGGTGGACGAGTTCGGCGGCGATAAGGTAGTCCGCATGGAGTCGTTGCTCAGCGTGGTTGTCGCGCTCTGACCGAGAAAGGCGCGGCATGCCGAAAACCTATCGTTCGCCGTCAGAAGCCATCGAGGCCGTCCTCAAGAGATTTGGGCCCGACATATTCGCTTGGGGGCACAGTCGATGAATCGTGTTGGCAGAGGAATGCCTCCCAGCGAGGAAGATGAGCGTAGCGATGAGAGGTAGCATGGCTATGTGGGCCGCTGGGCTCGATGTGGCTTGATGTGGCCGAGGCGCTTGGGCGTCGAGAGGATACGGAGGGAACGGTGGATACAGGCGTCGTGGGGCCGCACGAGCTGCGCTGCCCTTCTTGCGATACGCGCTTCGTTGCGTGGCGAGGGTATGGGCAGATGACATGCCCGTATTGCGAGAGCGGGTTCGTGGATGTTGGTGGGGCAAACGTCGGCATGCTTCCCGAGGGGGTCATACCCTTCCAGGTGACGCGCGGGGAAGCGCTTGAGTCCCTGCGCGCCCACTGCTCGAAGAAGCGCTATGCGAAGCGGGGCTTCGAGCCCACGGTCAAGCGGGTGCGGGCTGCCTACGTGCCCTTCCTCCTCTGCGACGTAGAGGTTGAGGGGGAGGCCGAGGCGATTGTCACGGGCAAGTATGTGCGTTGCGTTTATGGCATGAGGGATCATCCTCATCGCAACACGCAACGATTTCTTACCCATGCCAGTGTGGGCGGCACGATCGAGGACGTGCCTGTGGTATGCCTCTCGCGCCGTGCGCCCGATGCCCACATGCGCAACATCCCTCCCTTCGATATGAGTGACCTTGTGCGTTGCTTCGCAGGTGTCGTGGGCAGCGTGCCTGTGGAGGTTTCCGGGCGGGATGCGTTGCGAGCGCAGAACCAGGCGCTGGAGCTGGCCCATGTCACCTTGCTGCGTGAGGAGGAACGAGCTCTGCGCGAAAGTATTCCGCGCAAAAGGGTGCTGCGGCGGTGGGAAGGGCCATGGGGCGATCAGTTTTGCGAGCGCGAGTGGATCGTCGGCGAGCAAAACGTCATCCTCAACACCATGCATGACCGACAATCGAGCGCGCGGATTGTGCGGAGCCGCGTGGTGGCCATGCCCGTATGGCTGCTCCAATGCAGCTGGAAGGGAGACGACTACCCGTTCGTCGTCAACGGGCAAAGCGGCTTATGCGTAGGAAACCTGCCCGCGAATGAGGTAGCCATACGGTGGGGGAGAATGCCCATGCTGGCGATTGCAAAGAGACACATCATTCTTTGGGTGTGCATCCTGGGGATTGAAGTGGTGGGATTCCTGCGTGGCGGATGGTCTACTGCTTATCTGATTTTACTCGCTGCCCTCATGGCCTTCATGTTGATGCTGCCGGATGCCGAAACGCGTGACGAGCTTGCAGAGTTTGCGAGAAAGTTGTCTGAGCAAGCCAAGGATCGTCACACGCAGCGTCTGCGGGAAGTGAGGAGTGCCGACGAGGCACCTGACGCCTACACGATGGACGTTTCGAAGTTCTTGGACGTGAAGACAACGGCGAAGGAGTTGGATACTTGGGAGAACGTCTGGGAAGAGCACGCACGGACGGCACGCCTCGCCTCCTCGTATGCCGGCCCGTGGTGGGGTGTGGCATCGTACGTGGAGCGGGCAAGGCTGACAGCGTCCGAGGGCACGATGCCGCCTGTCGAGGACATGCACGCGGAACCATGTAGGTGGGAGGAGATGCCAGAGCGGGCATACCCTGTGTGTATGCAATGGGGCTCAAAGGGAATTGCGGGTGGCAGCTCGCGAGTCCTTCTGGGCAAGGCATACGGTGAGGATGGAGCCCCGTCCCTTTCCGCTGGAGAATCCTACCTCACGTTTCGGCGCGGCACGGTCACCAGCGATGACGGAAATCTGGTTCTCACGAGCTGGGGTATCAGGCGGGTTCGTGGAGAGCGTGTTGCGGACATCGGTCGCCTCATATCGTGGCCGGAGTTCGCATGGGCAAAGAAATGCCGCGTGAGCGAGCCGTCCTCTCTGGTCCGGGATCTGAGAGCCGTCGCGCGGGAGCTCTGCCCCTGGGAGTCCGTCGTCTCGTCGCAGCCCATGCTTGCGGCGGAGATAGTCATGACAGACTGCGCGCATGAGGAGTGTACGTCTCATCCGTTGCGGGCCACGCGGGAGTATGCTACCACCGTGCAAGAGAATCTGGCCTTTGACGAGTGGGCCTGTGGGCGCGTGCTTCTTGCATGGCAAACTGGCGAGGGGGAAGCATGGAGAGGCTTTGCGCTCACGGAGACGGGCTTTGTGTGCAATGATGCCAGACAGCCCTATCGACGAGTCGCGGTGGGGTGGAGCGAGCTACCCATCCTTGGAGAGCCGATGCGCCTTGGCACCCGCATCTGCGCGGGTGGGGTGAGCCTTGCCGTCTGTGAGGCGGATGGCGCGGTCGTGCGGGCGCTGCTCGATACGTGCCGGACGCTCCACGCACGTGCGTGCAAGGTTTACGGCGATAACGCGCGGGACGTTTTGCTGACGTATCACACCGGTGATGAATGATTACCTCAAACCGCTCATCAACCAGATTTGACACGCCGTCACATCCCGCCTCCGCGGACGGCCAAGGCCTCAGTAAGCTGCACGCAGTATGGCAGCAGTTAGCAGCCGGACGGCCCCCTATCCGTGACCTTTTGCGTACGGGTTGCGATCCTGTACGCAGATCGGTAGCTGTTTGGGGACTGCCCCTCCGCGAATCGCCCTCGCGAGTAACGTAACGATATGACTTGCCACGTGGGGCGGAGAGGTCAAAACTGGTCTATGAACGGTTTCCTCAAAGGCGAGACTAGAAATAGCAACAATGGTGGCAAGACGCTTCTATCCGTATACATTCGGCGCCCCAATCCGTGGCGCGTGCAGATGGAACAGCTATTGACTCGGCAAAAAATATGGGCGGAGGCCGTGCTTCCGGCATTCTTGGCCCACTGTTCGTGGCTGGCGTTCGGGCAACGCCGTTCCCCGGGTTTTGCGTTGGTGTGGCGCGCGTTCCTTGGGATTAACGTTGCCGTGGCTGAGTTCCGCCAGATCGGCGTTGGCGTGGGGGCGTTCCTCCAATTTGACGTTGGTGTGGCCGCTTTCTCCGGGTTTTACGTTCCCGTGGCAGAAACCACCACGTCAACGTCGATCAGGAGGTAAAAACCCACACCAACGCCAATCCCGGGGAAAGAGGGCCACATGAACGTCAATCTCGCGGAACGTCGTTACGGCAACGCCGATCCTGGGGAACGCGCGCCACACCAACGTCAATCCCGGGGATGCGCCCCGCAGAGTCGGATTGATGACCTCCATTGCTATCCGACTGTCCGCGACTTCGTGGTACTGCATCGACCAAAGACGCCAACAACCAGTTCACGGTTGGCCTCCGCAACGACGGAACCGTGGTTGTGACGAGAATCGATGCGGAGGAGTCAATAGGCGAGTGGACGGATGTGAATGCGGCCTGTGCGGGTACGTCGCATGCGCTGGGTCTTCGCAAGGATGGGAGCGTCGTTGCCGTCGGGTTTGGAGACGGCCAGAAGATGTCATAGACTAATCTCAGATAACATGTGACCGATGCGCGACGACGGCATCCGCAATTTCTTGCGCCACGTCCTGTGCGACCTTTGGCTGAATGAGGCACTCGCGTTCGAGGTAGCGACTGGCTTGGGCAGCGGCCTGCGTAGCGTCGAGTTCGCCCTTCAGCTGACGGACGTACAGGGCGAGCAAGAACTCGTCGCAGACGTGCTCAAGGACACGCACGGAAGTTGAGTCGTAGTCCGCATAGTCGAGCACGAAGGAGAGGAACAAGTGACTATCCCTCAGCGCGTCTTCACCTCGCTCGAGCAATGCCCGTGCCAACGCATCGGTGAGCGTCCCATGCGAGACACCTTTTCCGAGGCTCCCCTTAATCTGCCCAAGCACCATCTGCCGCGTTAGCGCAAGTGGATGCGTGCCTCGCGAATCCTCTGGCACGTATGTCTCCCAGAGATCGTCGATGAATGAATCATATGACAAAGAGGGGGGATAGCAGCTATAACTCAACGCATCTGCAAAGACTTTGAGTCTGTCTGTCCTGATTACCATCTCCGAGCTGCCCGTCAAACGTGCTAGCGTCTCCTTGTCGGGATTCTTTCCTATGGGAAAAGCGACACGCGTGGCGTGTTGGAAGTACTTGTTGTGGCGGAGACGTTCGAATGATGGTTCAAAGTCGTCGGTGGAGTGTCCGCTGCCCATGAAGACGATGACGGGTATGAGGTTGCCATCGCCGTTGAGAAAGCCATTCTTCGAGAGCTTGTCATCCAGCTCGCTCAGAGCGGCCCCCATGTTGAACTGCCCGCGCGCTTGGAGGGGATCAAAGATAAAATAATCCAAGTCTTCTGGTCCGTGACGAGTGATCCAGCGATAGGTGGAGTTGAACTCCATCACCGAAACCTTGATTCTGGTGCCAATGACGCGCTACGCCGCAGCTACATTGAGTGTCGCCCTCACGGCGCGGTTCAACAGCTCGATGGGCTTGCCCGCCATCTCTGCGGGCGTGTCCAGTACGTATAACAGGTTCAGCGTCGGTCGTATTATCGGTGTCATGGTGGTTTGCCTCCGCTTACGAGCTCAGCACGTTGCGCTCGATGGTGCATGCGTGCGCCTTGGTCTTCGCGTCGTAGCTGATGCCGACCAGCAGGACCTCGCCGCAGAGCGCGTCGGGCAGCGCGGCGTAGTCGCGGTCGCGTATCTGGGCGATGGCGCCGCCCTCCTCGCGGTCCCACTTGAGCTCGACGACGAGCGCGGGCAGTGGCGAGCGGCGGCGCGGCAGGTAGACTACGTCGGCCAGCCCGTGGCCGCTCGGGAGCTCCTCGACGCGGGCGTAGCGGTCCGTGGCGGAGATGTAGGCCATCTTGACCGTGTGGCGCAGGGCCTGTTCGTCGTTGTAGAAGGTCGGCGCGTAGTTCGAGTCATGCACCTTTGCGACGGCGGAGGCAACTGCCTCGCCGTCCAGGGCGAGCGTGGCCTCCAGCAGCTCGTCGGAGGCGCGCACGAGCCGCATCAGCTCGGGGTGCTTGGCCCGTCGCAGGACCTTCTCGAACTCGGTGCGTATCTCATAGTTCGGGATGCGGGCCCAGCCACGCCCCTCGCAATCCTCCTCGAAGGTGAGGTAGCCCAGGTGGACCATCAACGTGAGGGCATCGTCGCGACTCTCGACGAGGGCTACGTCGTTCTGGAAGTTGCCCGTCTCGATTTCGAGCTCCTCGCCCGCCATGAGGCGCACCACGTCATCCTGCAGGCCCTCGAAATCGAGGTCGATGTAGGTGAGGAGCATGTCGGCAGCGGCGGTCTGGCGCCAGTACGACGTGTACTTGCGGAACCTCGCAGCCCGCATGACGGCGTAGGGGTTGTACACCGACCTGACCGTGTCCACCTCGTAGCCATCGTACCAGCTTTTCATCTGTGCGAAGTCGAGCCCCTTCCATTCGCAGAGGTTGCGTACGTCATCCTCGAGGAAGCCGGCGTAGGGGGCGAAGGGCCCGGGTGCAAGCATCGAGTACTCCCAGAAGTCGGAGACGGCCGACTGGCCCTTGCTTTTCCTGATGGGGAGGATGCCCGTCATGTAGGCACCCGCGAACACCTTGTCCGTCGTCACGCTGCTCTTGAAGAGGGCGCGCAGGAACTCGAAGTAGTCGTGCGCGGTGTCCGGCGTCTCGCGGACGGGGGCATCCCACTCGTCGATGACGGCGACGAACTTGGCTCCGCTCACTTCGACTGCCGTCGCCAGCGCCTCCACGAGCGAGTCCCCGACCTCGATGTCGGGAAACTCCCTGCGAAGGTCCCTCAAGAGCGTTGCCTTGACATAGGGCACGAGTGCGGTCTCGTCCCTCTCCTGCAGCATCTGCGTCAAGTCGAGGATGATGACGTTGTACTTGTTGAGGTGCGTCCCATAGGAGGGGTCGCGAGCCACGTCGAGGTCGTCGAAGAGAGGGGCCGAGTCGCAGGTGCGGTCGAAGTAGGCGCAGAGCATCTTTGCCGCGAACGACTTGCCGAAGCGGCGTGGGCGGCTGACGCACGTGAGCTTCTCGTCGGTGCCGAGCGTGCGATTCACCTCGATGATGAGGCCCGACTTGTCCACGTACGTGCCAGCGCGTACGCTCGCGAAGCCGTCGTATCCCGGATTGACGTAGATGCCCATGCCCGCCTCCCTGCTTATGTGGTGCCCGCTCCCATCATAGCACCGCGCAGGTTTCGGTGAAGCAGGGGAGAGTGGGTATGGGTTTCAGTCGGGGCTATCAAGGGGCCGTCCCCACTTTGAACGAACGCTTGGGCTGTGTCCGGCGTCAGCGCGAGTCGCGTTGGCGGAGCGTGACGAGCTCACTGGTCTCGGCTACGAGCATGCCGGGGTCAACTTCGAGCACTGCGGCAATCTTCCAGACGGTGACGAGCGTTGGCGAGGTCTCGCCGGACTCGATCTTGCGCAGGTGTGAGTTGCTGATGCCGACCACGCGCGAGAAAGGTCTCTGGTCAAAGTTGGCTCAGTCCTCGACCTCAAGTCCCTCGACGCGCGTGAACTCTCGCGCGTTGTGCGTCACGAGCGCCAGCCCGAGCGACAGCGCGTGCGCGGCGATGAGAAGGTCGTTCGCGCCGACGAGGCATCCCCGCCTCGTGAGGGGCGGGTTCTCAGGGGGTGCCTCGAGCATACACGAGGGCCTCCACGCGCACGAGGTCTTGTTCGGGGTAGTGGGTGTAGATGAGGTCGAACGGCCTGATGACGACCTTGCGCACTCCATTGCCGAAGCGATCCTCCACGGACCGCGGCAAGAGGGGCGAGCCGAAGTTACCGAAGGACTCGATGCAGTCGAGCGCTCGCATGACCCTTGCCTCGACGCGAGGCGAGGTGACGGCCGCCAGATCGTCTGCGAACCTCTCCGAGAACTCAAGCTGCGGCATGCCCGGAGCGCTTCCTCTCGACGGCGGCCATTAGCTCCTCTCTTGAAGAGTAGCACCTACCCTTGCGGAAGTCCTCTCTCGACTCCCCGAGGGCCTGCATGACGCGATTCTCGTAGAGCGCCTGCTCGACGGCGTCGGAGATGACACGTTCGAGTACCTCCTCCGAGAGGAACACATATTTGCCCGAGCCGTTCTCGGTGATGTAGACGGGCTCGCGGTCGGCGATGGCCTTAATCTCGCGCTGCCGGTTCTTGAGTGCGACCGAGGGGAAGATTGCGGGCATAAGGACTCCTTTGCGGACTTAATTGCGGTCTTTCATTGTTATAGTATCACACGTGTCGGCATCGTCGCGCGGAAGCTTGGCACCTCGGCTCAACGTGAACGGGCCATGCTGGTTCGGCCCGGAAACGCGTGCGTAGACAGTCGCGCTAAAAGACTCGGTTCTCTAGCCCACTAGCACCTCTTTGCCTCGAAAGGCTATACCGGGTGGCGGTGGAGTATGGATTAGGCCTGGTTTGTCGCGTCCGTGGCGATTTCGGAGGACATGCTGTCGGCGATGTCGGCTATGGCGCACATGGTCTCGTTCCAGATGGGGCTCTGTCTCGGAAACGTCCTGCAACTGTGCGTCGAGAGCTGGATGAATCATAACGATGTTTAGGTATAATACACGCATCCATGGACCTTGGTACGGATTCTTCGGCGGTGCGATTTCGGTGGGGTTGAACGCTCGGTTCGTTGCCCGTGAGATGGAGGGATGAGATGACTGACAGAGGCTACTTGACTCTTTCCGAGGCGGTGTGCAGTGCGCTGGAGACGTACGGGGAAGTCGCCCTACTCCGACCCGCTATGTTGCTTGGCTTCCTGATGGATTGTATGGATCCGGATTCCGTTGAGATGCGCGCCTTGGAACACTTTGCGGATAGTCACCTCTTCGGCCCCTATGCCGATGCATTGGCTTCCCCTGCGCTGGATTTGCGCTTGGCCTCAGAACGCGCCCGCATGTATCTCATGGACGAATGCTGGCCCTCGTTTGCATCGTTGCCGTTGGCGCTTTCTTAGTGGTTGGCCGCCATCGTTCGGAGGGGGATGCTTTGACAAACACTGCGAGTCAGGCGATCGAGGACGACGTAGTCCATGAGGAATCGTTAGATGACGAGCTGTCTGATGAGGCGCCCTCTGAGGATGACTCTAGGGCCAAAGCTGCCGACACTTCGCATCAGAGCCTGATCTCGGATTTCGTTGACGTCGCGCTGGGGGAGGATCACGTCGTGGCCCTGCGGGAGGACGGGACGGTCGTCGCGGCGGGATCGAGCGGTCAAGGTCGTCTGAACGTGGGGAAATGGCGCGAATAGTAGCCGTTGCGGCAGGGGAGAAACATACCGTCGGACTCAAGTCGGACGGCACCGTGGTTGCTGTCGGAGACAACTCCTTCAATCAGTGCGAGGTGTCCGAGTGGAGTGACATAACGGCGATTGCGGCGGGTCAAAGCTTTACTGTCGGCCTCAAGAAGGACGGTATGGTCTGCGTCGCCGCTTCCGACTGGATGATAGAAGATGACTTTGCAGGCATCACGGAGTGGTCAGGCATCACAGCGATTGCGGCAGGCAGTTATCACGTGACGGGCCTTCGATCCGACGGTACCGTTGCTGCGGTGGGTGATGGGGATAAGGGTGAGTGCGACATCTCGGATTGGTCAGACATTGTGGGTGTTGCCGCCGGGCTATGGCAGACGCTTGGTCTTCGCTCAGACGGAACAGTCGTCGTTGCAGGTGATAATAGCAACGGTCACTGTGACGTGTCCGATTGGACTGACATCGTTGCAATTGATTCGGGATTCTCCACGACAGCGGGAGTCAAGGCCGATGGGAGTGTCGTTCTCACGGGAAGTGAGAGCTACGTCGATTCTTGGAAAAAGGCAACCGGCTGGTCGGACGTCATGGATATTTCAGTAGGAACGTCGCACCTCATCGCCCTGTGCTCGGATGGGACGCTGCGCTGTGTGGGAGAGCATTACTCCTCGTATGGCGAGGGTGCCAAGGTTGCCTCGTGGAGCGATATAAAGTCAGTATCGGCTGGGGACGGCTTCACGATGGGGCTGGAGTCTGACGGCAGACCACTCATCGCCGGTGCGGAGAATAGCTTGCGAGTGAGTTCTTGGAAGGACTTGACGTCAGTCGAGGCAGGAGATAGTTTTGCGTTTGGCGTTCGCAAGGATGGCACGGTGGCGGTCACGGGCGATGGTGGGGTCTACACGGATGACTACAACGACTACGAGGCGGGTGACGTCGAGGATTGGAAGGACATCGTAGGCGTAGCGGCGGGGGGCTTCCACACGCTTGGACTCAAGCCCGATGGGCATGTCGTCTCTGCTGGGTCGGACTTCTACGGCCAATGCAAGACCTCGGATTGGGAGGACGTCATCGCCGTTGCGGCTGGCAACACGCACTCGGTTGGTCTTCGCTCCGATGGGACGGTGCTTGCCCTCGGAGGTGAAACGTTCGATGAGGATTCAAAGAGTTGCGACGTGTCGGAGTGGACGGACGTCACGGCAATAGCCGCTGGATACAACCACACGCTTGGACTGCGCTCCGACGGTACCGTGGTTGCGGCCGGTACCCACCAAGAAGGCGAGTGCGACGTCGAGGGGTGGCGCGACGTGACGGCGGTCGCTGCTGGCTCGATGTTCAGCATTGGATTGAAGAGGGACGGTACAGTCGTTGCAACCGGTCGTGACGATGATGGCCAATGTGATGTGGGCTCATGGTCGGACATTGTGGCGATATCCGCAGGGGACCAGCACGTCGTCGGGCTCAGGTCAGATGGCACCGTGGTTGGCGCCGGCGAGGGTTTCTACGATATCTGCGACATCCTCGAGATTCGACCGTGACCCAGACCGTGAGCGACGTCATGGTACGAAGGGTTCTCGGGTGTCAGCGACATTGTTGATATGGTGACGAGGGAGGAGAGTATGAGTGAGCGCAACCACGATATAGATCTGACATATGCGACGGAGATGGCGTTGAGGTCTTGCGGCGCAGACATCTTGGGCGAGCCACGCAGGTTCCTCGCGTTCGTGATCGACTATATGGATGAGGGTACGACTGAGACACGCGTGTTGGAGAGGCACTGCGACGAGCGGCTGCTCGAACCGTACCGGGTGGTCGTCGAGGGTCGCATGCGACTTGAGGAGGCCATCGCGCGGACGGAGATGTACCTCACTTACGAGCACCTCGTTGACGCGAGGGCAGCGAGGCTGGTGGCGTGTGGCTTGGCGAATGGGGTTGTGCTCCATTTGGGGCTCGTCTCGTCACCGTCCGAGCGTGTTCCGACCCCTGAATTCGACGAGACACCGAGAACGGGCTCCGCCATGGGGACGCCAACGCACCCCTCTAGCAATGTCGCACCCGACGATGAAGGGCGAAATGTCACCACGGCCAACGTCACCACATCCGCGTACGGTATGGATGCTATGCCGCCAGAGCCGACGCCCTCCACAACGAAGAGTGTCATCTCGAACCAAGGTGAGGCTTTCGGGCCTACAAAACGCAAATCAGCGAATCGTAGGAAGGTCGTCGCGATTGCCGTCGCTCTCGTAGTGGTGGCCGCCGTGATTGGTGTTCTGCTTGCGGGTGACTTCGGTTTGGGTGCGGGAGGGTCTGGGGCCACGGGATCGGCTGCCGATAAGGCGAATTCCGGCGCGTGGCTCTGCACCGAGCAGGTGACGAAGAACGACAAGGGCCAGACTACCCATGTGGCTCGCAAGACCTACGACGAGCATGGCAACCTCATGACACATCGATATCAGTATGACGAGTCTGACTATTGGTACGTGTGGGAATATGATGGCTACGACGAGTACGGCCACGCTCGTTCGGCGGTCTGGTCGTTTGTCTATGAGGACGGGGCGCTCAGTGGCGCACCATACGAATACGCGTACGAATATGACCTCTTCGATGACGGACGCATACGGTCCAAGGTGGAGCGCTGCGACGCTGCGGAAGGAGAGGATCCGCATTCGGGTTCAAAGATCGTGCGTGATGGCAGCGTTAGCACCACCGAGTATACGTATGACGGTACCGTTCTGACGAAGGCGCTTGAAACGGAAGAGAACCCAGATGACGAGTCCGAGGTTCACACGTATGAGAGGCACCTCGATGCTTATGGTCACATAACGTTCTGGAATGCTGAGCACAAGTACAGTCCCGACCACAGCGAGGTGATTAGGTCGTCATACAAGAGCGAGTGTGACTACGAGCTTGATGGTGCCGGGATAATCCTTCGCTCGACCGATACCACGACCGACGTGAGCGAGGATGGCGAGACTGCCGTCGAGGTCATAGAGTCCGAGTATGACGAGCACGAGAACGTCGTGAAGGAGACCAAGACCTCAAACGGCAAGAAGTCCGTCACCGAGTACGAAAACACCTACGACGAGCATGGCAACGTCATCATGCAAAAGAACCTTACGGAAGGCGATGTCACGACGTATTCCTATATATACGTCCGTCACCCAAGCCCCGTTGCCGCAGGTGACATTATTGACTATTGATGGGTAGGTCGGGTGGCGCCAGGCTGGATGGCGAGAATCGGGGGCGCTCCTCTCTTGGAAACGCCCCCGATTCACAGATGATGCATCAATACCTTACATGAAGTCCTCGGGTAACAGGGGGACATAGAGAAGAGCATCCCACATCGAATCGACGGTATCATCGCCTATCCAGAAGAGCGGGGCGCCGACATCGACGGTGCCGCCGGCATCTGAGTAATAGCTTCGCTCGAGGTCGGAGATCTTGACGCCCTTGATGTCGCCGAGGACTTCCTTTGCCTCGAACGTAACTCCTTCGCTCTGGTCGGGAGCGATGTCTTTGTTGATGTCCTTTGTCGCGACGAAGGAGATGCCGTCCTTGGTTGTCGCGACGAGTGAGACGTTCTCGATTGCAAGCTGGTCCGTGTGGGCGTTCTTTACATTGACGGTGATTGCCTTGTTACTGACATCCTTTTCGTCTACCTTCACTGCCTCGCCGATGGACTGCTTCGGATCGGCAACTCGGTCAGTTTTGTTCGGATCCTCCTTCGTCATTACGTACCAGTGCAGCTTCTCGGTGTCCTCGGTCGCCCTGCTGGCATCGGGGAGCACGAGGGTGCTCTCTCCCGGGGCGAGACGCCAGAAAGAGAAGACGACGCGGCGCCAAACGTCCTTGTCCTTGGAATCGAGGAACTCCATGAAGGCAGCGAAGACTATGTCTTTGTCGCTCTTGTTTGCAAGGCGCAGTGCGGCGTTGCCGTACTCGGACGACCACGACTCGACTCCCTCCGCGTCTTCGCCGGGATTGTCTATGGGGACGTCGACAAGCAGGGCTCCTCGTGCCCAGATGGCGTATAGGGTCGTTGACTTCTCGAGTCCAAGGTTGCTTGCGTCGGTGGAAATGACGTTGGAGTCGTCGTTAGGGTCCGTGGACCACCCCGCAAACATGCATCCCTTGCGCTTGAACTTGCACTTTGGCAGCGACAGATCCCCTGAGCCAGAGGGGTTGACATACACGGGATCCATCGATCCGCTGTCTGCTCCGTTGCCGTCGAAAGAGACCTCCACGTCCCAGACAGCTGTGTAGGTGATGTTCTCGTCGCCGAGCGTGATGGTGTTGCCGGGTTGTGCGATCTCCGATGCACTTTCGTCGTTGGGGTCGCGCTCCCATCCTGCAAAATGATAGCCGTCCCTCGTATAGCCGTTTTCGGGGAGCTCTATCTCATCCCCTTGGGTCGCGGTAATGGGGGACACATCGCCCTCGACGGGACTTGCTCCGCTCTCGAACTCGACTGAGACCTGCTTTGCGGTGGCACCGCAGCCAAGGAGGACAACGGAGAGGGACAACGTGCAGAGGAGCAGGGAGAACGCACGGAGTATGACGTGTGGGTACGGCTTGGTCGTGGGGACGTGGGTCTTATTCATCTGGGAATGCGATGATAGGTTTCGTGATGGCATGGTTCCTCCTTCGAGGCTGTGCGGACGGTGATTAGAGTATAACTACATATAGGAACGGAAACGGAAGGGTGTCTCAGATTTGCGGGAGGTGGAGCATGATGACGTGTGCATACCTAACGCTTGCAGAGGCGATGCTTGATGCGCTCAATGCATCCGGGCAAAAGGTTTTGTCACAGCCAAAGACTCTGCTTGGGTATCTCATGGACTGCATGGATCCGGACTCCGATGACCTTCGCGTGCTGGAGCGTACGTGTGACGAGTCGCTGCTGAAGCCGTTCGTTGAGCAGGTGGCAACGGAAGATCCCGACGTGGCGTTGGCGGCGATGCAGGCTCGAGCCTATCTCGTTGACGCATGCGTCGTGGATGGAAGGGCGGCGACGTTCGTTGCAGAGGGGATCGCGGAGGGCATAGCTCGGTGGAAGGACGTGCCGTTTCGACCCATGGAAGACGCGAGGTCGAACGTACGAGCGGAAGACGACGTGCCATCGATTGGCGGTCACGCTGAGATTCCGAATGCGCCCAAGGCGCGTGACGGCGAAAGCGGCCACACGGTTTCAGGGTCTTTGGGTACGGAGCGGGTTGTGCCCCTCGACGTCGCTCATCCCCTGCCGACACGCCGTCGTCTGCCCATACGATTGGTCGGAGTGGCAGCGCTCATTGTCGTTGGCCTTGTTGCCGTGTTCGTTGGAAGGGACATTGTTGCCGCACTGTCCCACGTGGACGATTCGATTCAGGAGACGAGTGATGCAGATGCGGTCGCAGAACCCGACTCGCAGGAGGATGAGGATGCAATCGATGACGCTGGCAGCGCCAGCACCGATACCGTCACGGTGAACTTCTACGACGGGGAGGGGGGAGAGCTCGTGCAGTCCGAGGAGGTCGAACCGGGCTCGAAGGTCGTGATTCCCCTCGTCGAGAAGGATGGCAGCACCCTCCAGCGCTGGGACTACGACGGCAATATTCTCTATGGCTTGCATTCGGGCGACGAGATCGTGGCGGACAGAGATTTGGATGTGTTTGCCGTCTGGAAGTCCATAGTGGACGTGCCAGATGGAATCAGCGTGGACCTTGTCACTCCCAATGACTCGAAGACCGTGAGAAACGGTCCCGATGGCTACTTTGCGTTAGAACCTCGGTCCGTGCTGCTCGTCCACAACAAGTCAAAGAGGGACAGAAAGCTTTCCGTCGAGCCGGGTAGGCCTCACGAGCTTTTGGGGCAGTTCGTGATTGGTGCCGGAGAGACAGGTGTCTTCGCCTCTGAGGTCCATGACTCCTACGAGGTGAGGGAGTGGGGGGCGGATGACCCCGATGCCGAGCCGGTGGTGCGCGGTACCTACGACATCACGATTCGCGAGGTGGATGTGAGGAAAGGGGCGCTGACCATCGAGCTGGGCAACCTTGAGTCCCTCGGGAAGTCATGGTTTGAGGTGGGCGTGCTTGCCACGTCCGATGGTGACGTGATTTTTTGTGACGGTTCGATTAGCTATGAGGGCGTAGGAGATGTGGGAACCGTTCAGTTCGACAAGGGAGGAAGCGACATACCTTGGCAGGACTATGATCGGCGTTACTTTGTGGAGGGTCAGCTTGTGTGAGATGCGCGACGAGGATTAGGGCAAGGCGGGGCAAGTTGCTCGTACTACATGTTGAGCAAGGCATCGGCATAATGAAGGGGCCAACGCAAGCGCGAGTCCGCTGATAGTGCCGAGCGTTTTCGGCAGCTACGCTGTCGTACCCGTCGTCGATGCCGCCGGTGTTGCTGCCTAATGGTGATATATAGTTACATCGTGATGTCATCTTCAAGGACGGGCAAGTTTGGAGCGGGCAACTGACGAGACGTCGGTGCGTTCGGAGATGGGTAGGTTCAGTTTTGCCAAGGCTGGTAGGCGGTCTGACCATGGGTGACGTGGATGGGCGGAATTCGGAAATGTGAGCCATGCCAAGTTGGCAGTTGCCTTACAAAGGCGAATTCGTCGATAGGAAGCTGGATTTTGATTTCGTTGAGGAATTTGAGTCATCGACCCAAGGTGAAGATGACTCCATTAACATTCCTCTGGTCTACGAAGGGGATGCATGCGTCTTTCGAATAACGTGGGGCATGTCGTCCGTCACCTATGAGGTGTATAACATCGTCTATTGAGGGCACGAGATTCTGACATTCGACTATACGACGGAGAAGTCGATTCGAGCGGTTGGTACAAGTGCTCGAGAGATGTTGATAGCTTACCCTGGATATTTTGATGCCAGACAAGGGGGTGCCATGTCAAGCAAGCCGTTGGACTATGAGTGCCCGCCTATTTTCAAATGCTGGAAGACGTGTTGCTAACCGGCATTATCACGCATATCGTGTTGAAGGGTGAGTATACGCGCGTATTTGGACACAATAGGTATGCGGATTCGCTCCATGGCGTCACCTAAATCCGAAACGTATGTGAGACGCATGTGCCCACTAGTGTACCTTTGGCTTTGTGGAGGCCGCAAAACCCCAGATAACAGACTATTTTCAGCTTCAAAGGCGCACTGGCTAAGATAGCCAGTGCGCCTTTGAAGCTGAAAGGTTGCGCGCCAACTGGGGCTTTACCTTGTTTTCAGCTGCAAAGGTACACTAATCCGAGGAAGGTGGGCAGCATGATGGGCAGCGCGTTCGCGGAGGGTCGCGTGCGAGACGGCGCGGGCCGGATCAATGCCATGAGAGGCATTCCCTTCGCCGACGTAGATGGGACGTGATGGATCACGTGCAATCTGAGCGGCAGATGGCCTCGTCTGAGCTGACACGCTTTTGACGATGATTAAGTGTCAGTTTGCGCGTGATAGCACAGAAGCGGAGGGCGGACACCTAAGCGGCTAATGCGTCCAAATCTGCGTGGTGTTCCCCGCGACAGGACGCAATGGCTGATGTTTGACGAACCCATCCGTTCCAGAAGCTCTCGAGGGCGATCAGCAGGTCGCTTCGGGGCGTGTCCATCCAGGGGAGCTCGTCGATGAAGACGACCTTTCGCGCCTCTTGCGAGGTGCGGATGAGGTCCTCGAGCAGCTCGAACGCCTCAAGCCGGGTGGCGGGTTTTGCAGGTATGGCCGTGCAGCCCCGCGTCGCTGAGCGACCGCTCGAATGCGGAGAGCTGCTGCGAGAGGTCGCCTCTTGCCAGGCCCGCGTGCTGGAAGGTGAGGCTATAGTCGAACGTCTCACGTACGAGAAGGGTCTTTCCGATGCGTCGCCGGCCGAACACGGCGACAAACTAGGATCGGTTGGCGTTGTACGCGGCGATGAGCTTCGCGCGTTCGTCGTCGCGAGAGACGAATGTCGATGCTGGGGTCGTATAAGTGCCCAAAGCTCCTCCGAATCCATGTTTATGGGTAATTATACGGCACCCAAGGGGATGCCTCGCCGTAAACCAATGGGGTTGTCTGCTGGATTCCTCGTGCACTCGGGTTTGTCCGCGTCGCCAAGCTCGTTGTGGCTGACTTCCAGCATGACGTCTGTCCACGACTGGCCGAGATAGGAGAGCCGGACGAGGTAGGGCGCCATGGCGTAGCGCCGCTGTGGGTTGTCGGGCCTGTGGCTGGGAAGCGCCGCGGGCGTGCCCGTGAAACCCTCCCGTCCGTGCCGGAGCGGGCGACGCCCACGTCGTTCGTGAACCTCGTCGACGCCTGGCCGCAGCGAAGGCGCAACGCCGAGCCCCTCTTGGTCGCGCCGGAGGGGAGCAGCTTCGCGACTATGGCAGCAGCCATGGCCGAGGACGCGCTCGCGCAGCCTTGTCCGAGGCCGAACTCCCGCTCGATCCTCCCGTCGAGCTCCGCGCGCGTGCGCGGCCTGCCGTCAGCCGCCGCCATCGAACGCCCCACCAAACGCAAAGCCGTCAGCTGCCCGCAGCCTAGGCTCCTCGCGAGTCGATTATCTTTCGGAGTCGCGAAGCTGCTGGCGGGCTTCCTCTATCGTGTGGCTGGGCTTGCTGTCCCAGCGTATGGTTGGGACGAACGTGTGCGTGCCTTGGGCCCGATCGTCGTGGGATGTCTCCACGGCCGTCTGCGTCTGCATCATGATGCGGGCGCGAGCGGCGTGGGCGCACACGACTCCCACGCCAATCCCGACGGACAGCGGGATGAGCAGGGCCTCCGCCTGCTCTTTGGGGTCGCTCAGGTAAGTCAGCATGAGCATGCCCGCCATTAGCATCACGAGGCCCAATCCCACGAAGAAGGCGAACAGCTCGGCGATCGTTATCTTGAGGTTGTCCAACGGAAGGTTGCCCACACACTTCCCGTTCTGCCCGTTCACCGCGAAGAGCAGGTCCTTGCCCTCCCAAGTGCAGTGCAGGATCCATGCGGGCATCGCAAAGAGACGCTGCCGCGTGACGCGTGCCTCCTCGTGACGCTCCACCGTCTCGTCGAGTCCGATGGCAAACCACCCGCTGTGCTGGTTGTACTCGCTGTAGAGCGTGCTGTTCAAGAGCGATCTGTAGACGGACTCCCGGGCGAGCGCCTTGACTTGGTCGGCCGCGCTGAGTGCTGTCTTGCTGGGGAGCTCTGTGGCGACGTCGCCGACACGGTCGCCCGAGAATGGCTGGGGGTCATCGATCGAGTAGGGCCCGACGGAGTCCAAGTGCGTGTCTGACATGTGCGTGGATGCGGTGACGGAAAGGTCCGCAAAACTCTTTCGGCCCGCACGTCGTGCCGCGTAGTAGGTTCTTGATCTGCGAAGCGCGATGTGGCCGAGGAGAGCGACAGACCCTATCGCCTTGGCATTGACGATCCAGAAGGGGACGAATACGGCCTGTGCGCGCTCTACGTGGGCCTCGAACGCGTCGGGTGCAAACAGCGTCTTTCCGGCGTACCTGTGGAGTGCGGCGACTGCCTGTTCGCGGCTTACAGTGAAAGGCATCAGGCATTCGGGAAGCGAGTCTGAGTGCGTGGTGTCCGAACGCAGCAACTGGGTGTTGCACCAAGGGCAGGTCGCGTCCGTCTGCGATTGCCAGGTGGCTATGCGCACGTGACAGTGGGGACAGCCGTATACATTCCCTCTCGAAACGCAATTGGGGTGAACCATCTCGTCCGTCATGTTCCGTGCATCCTTTGGTTGGGTCGCCGTCGGGGTTCGAGCTCATGAACACGCCGAACTCGTGCTTGGCGAGCGTGATGGGAATGACGCGGAGCTCGCCGGGGTCGTAGCGCCTCAATCGCCGCAGGTTCACCTCCGGTCGGTCGCACTTTGCATATGCGACGATGTTGGCGTCCTTGGAGCCCTCGAATCGGTAGCTTTTCGGGAGCCGCACCGCCTTTGACACCCCCATTCGAGATGAGTTTCGCTGTCGTCATGTAAGGCACCTTCTCAGATTGTTGTATATCACAGTATATGCTTATGGCGATTTGAGCCAAGACATGGGGCGGCGATGGTGCTACTCTCACCTACCGTTACCGTCCAGACCAAACGGTTTGGGGCACTGGATCACTGGAGGACGGTTTCCCAGCGATTCACGCGCATAATTATGGAGGCCGATCTCGCGTATCCAAACACCCCTTCCAGACGTATGCTCGCGGGCGAACTCGGGTACAATAGACGTACGGATTAGCTCCGTGGTGTGGTGGCACCTAAAACCCGAAACGTGTGTGGGACGCATGAGCCCACGGGTCGGCGGGCGACGGAAATACCCGAAACGTGTGTGGGACGCATGGGCCCACGGGTCGGCGGGCGACGGAAATACCACCAGTTTGCAGGCGCGTGGGCACATCGTTTGGCGGTGTGCCCACGTCGTTCATCTGGGGAGGAGCCTGACGATGGTTCGAGCGAGGAAGCCGAAGGTCGCAGGCCTCGTGAGGGCGGCAAGGGACTATCGCGACAACCTCTTAAACCGCAACGTCTTGCTGGTCGGTGTGTCCGGCGAAGAGGTTCGCTGCCTGCAGCTCAGGTTTTTCGCGCGTCACTTTATGCACCTTACGGGGGTGAGGACCTCTCGCCCCATGCGCTCGGTCGACTTCTTCCACAGGTGCGTCGACGGAAGGATATCTGAGCACGACCTCAGGGATGACGTGCGGGGTCTTTCTGAGGTGAAGCTCGAGGCGGCGCGTGCTATGTTTCAGTCGGACCTATCTGCAACATCCTTCGGGGAGGTCAACGGGGCCCGCCTATACGTGGGGGCGGAAGGATACGCTGGCAACGCGTGGGCATGTCTTGGGTTCGTCAGGGACGGTGCGTGGTACGACCCAATGACGCTTCTGCGCTCCCCCGTCTCCGACGAGGTGTCGCGCTCGGGGAGGTATCGCGTGGTGGCCGTCTTCTCGAAGGAGATTCGCGAGCGGAATTTCGGGTTGCCCGAGCGGCTCTCGTTTAGCGACGGTGACGATTGGGACGAGATTGGGAAGCGTCTGCCAGAGGAGCTGGCCTACCTGACGCTTGTTCGCGAGGAGCAGGGCCAAGGCCAAGGCTGACATCCGTTGAGTCTTCCGATCGGGGCTTCTTTTGATTGCGTGTCGGGTAGGCATCGTCCAGCATGAATCCTTTGATGGGCTGATTGAGCGGCAAGACGTTCCCCTCGGCGTGGCGTTGGGCAAGCGCCTCGCGGAGCGGGGCATTCGGAGGGGCGTGCGTGATGGCGCTTGTGCGTTGGTTCGGAGAGTGCTGACACGTGCTTATAAGCTACTTTCTGCGTGCCCCTCTTGATTGACTCGTCCGCGTGGCGATTTCGTATACGCAATGCGATTCTTCAAAAGCTTGCGGTACGTCATCGGCGCGCTACACTAGTCGTAGCGGTGACGGTCGTGATCGCTACAGCCACGGGAGATGCGGAGAGTTTTGGAAGCGGGGCGATGAGGTGCAGGGCTATCTGACATTGGGGCAGACGATCTCGCTGCTGCTTCGCGAGCGTGGGGTGACGGGAATGGAGAATCCCCGCACGATCGTGGCGTACGCGATGGACTATCTGGATTCCACCTCGCCCGAGCTGCGAGTGATTGAACAGTGCTTGCTCGCCGGCAACCTGAGGTTGGGATCACGCGAGCGTCGCAAGATCGAGCAGTCGATTGCCGAAGGCTTCGTCGATCCATTCGCGAGGGCTGCTCAGCGTAACGATTCCGCGGACGATGCGGTCTCTCTGGCGTTCTCATATCTCAAGGACGAGTGCATGGTGCGGGAATCCGTCGCGCGTCAGGTGGTCGACGAAATCGCCTGGGGCATCACGCGATGGCATGCCATGGTAGACGAAGAATTCTCACGGATTGATAGGGTTTTGTCTGGCATGCTGTTGGACTCGTTTGATGCTGGGACGGTTCTGCGTACGACCTTTGGCAGGGAGTTGCGTGTCGTGAGACAGGTCGGAGAGAGAGGATGGGGCACCGTTTACGAGGTGGACTGCGAGGGAAAGCGGATGACGCTCGAGTGGTATCAACCCGACGCCTTGCTGCATGACCGTGCTCGCTTCATGGACAGCCTTAGGAGCTGCATCGTCCACGGTTCGCCCTCTCCTGACTTCCTGTGGCCGATGGACATCACGGAGGATGTAGGCGGGACTTTCGGCTGCCTCATGGATCAGGCGGTTTGGAAATACACAGCAATGAGCGATCTCCTGACCGATCCCGACGCTTCCAGATTCTGGCATCGCTCATGGCGTCCGGTCATCGACGCCTGCTTGGGCATCGTTATGGCCATGAGCGCGCTCCACGATGTTGGCTACTGCTACCGAGACTTTACCGAGGGGAGCGTTCTCGTCAATCCGTCTACTGGGGAGGTGCTGATCCGAGGCGTGGGCGACGTTGTGCCTCGGGATACGAGCGCTGGCATCACGGGAACAGTTGGCTACATGGCTCCAGAGGTCATGCTGGCAGAGAATCCGGTTGCAACCATCGAGAGCGACCTGTTCTCCATGGCCGTGCTTGTGTTCAACATACTGGTTGGCCACCATCCTTTGCGGGGTGGGCAATTTGGCAAGATGTGCCATGACGAGAAGAGTTTGCGCTATCTCTACGGTACGCACCCGCGCTTTGCTTTCGACAAGTACGGGCGTGGTATCTTGCCCGTTAGGGATGCCGATGGTTACGCACGCTCCAGGTGGTTCGATCTGCCCGTGCACATGTTTCGGCTCTTCTGCCGTGCCTTCTCCCATGAGGCGCTGCATTGTCCGGCCAAACGACCCAGTGAAATCGAATGGGTCCGCCATCTTGCTCGACTTCGCTCGGAGTTCAAGCGCTGCGTATGCGGAAATGAGGTTCTGCTGATACAGGACAGCTTCTCAGTGTACTGTCCCCGCGACGGGGCGTATATCACAACGCGGCTGTGTCTCGTGTTGCCGGTGGGCGAGGCACCCGAAAACCGCGTGCCGGTGGTGGATGGCGCATGCGTCTATCGATGCCAGGTGCAGAACGCGTGTGATCGGGGCACCGAGCTCGAGCCGCAGCTCTGCGTGCGGAGGTCAATGTCGGGGGAGAATCGCTGGAGGCGCGAACTCATCCTGCGCAACGTTTCCCACGAGCCTTGGGTGGCATATGCGGAGGGTCAGAGGACGCGGGTGGATCCCGGTCAGAACATGCGTGTGATAGATGGTCTCGAGCTCGCGATTCTTGGCAAGGTGGTGCGAGTCTGCGACATTAGATTTTTGAGGAGCTTGGGGGCTGATGTCGCGGGAGCATAATTCCAAGCTATCTAGGAGTTAGCTTTTGTACCGCAAACGACGGAGCCTCCTCTCTCCTTTCGCTGCGTCTCCAGTGTCGCGGGCAATCGCGGCCAAGTTGAGCGAGGCGACGCGCGCTGGGGTTGACTCGGGCTATACCGTGGCGAAGGGATGGGGAAGCATGGGCCGCATCGACGCATTCCGTAGTACTGAAGCGTGCCTATATGTAGCCACTCTCTGCTATGATTATCTCGACATGGTGGCTCTTTCATGAGCGGAGGCTTGCGGCACGTGAGATGCCGGGGAAGTCTGGGTATGGATGAGATGGGGTACCTCACGCTGTCCGAGGTCATGCGACTGGCGCTCGAGCAGAGCGGTGGCGAGGCGCTCGCGAGGCCGGGTCTCTTGCTCGGGTTTCTTATGGACTGCCTGGATCCAGACTCGCCCGAGCTGCGTGTGTATCCGCAAACGGAGGTCGCGGAGGGCGACCCACATACGACAGCCTCGTATCTGCGAGTTGGGACGCGAATGGTGACGCCACCTTGGGCGGCACCCGCAACTGGCGGGTCTCCAAGGACGATGCGACCTACGACGGCTGCTGGACGGAGGACGCTCCGACCTGGCGCTTCTTCCGCCACGATCCCATCAGGTGGCGCGTGCTCAAAGTGAAGGGTGGCATCGCCCTCGTAGTGAGTGACGTGGCGCTCGACGCCAGGCGCTACAACGAGGAGTTTACGAGCGTGACCTGGGCGACGAGCTCCGTCCGCTCTTGGCTCAACGGCTATGGGGCCGAGTCGAACCAACCGGGCGTCGACTTCGTGGGGAGGGGCTTCGTCGACGCGGCGTTCTCAGTGGGCCAGCGGGCGGCAGTCCTCGACACGCGCGTCGCGAACGTGGACAGCCGACGATACGGCACGTACGGGGGCGAGGGCACGACGGACAGGGTGTTCCTGCTCTCGGAGGCCGACGTGTGTGGCGCGACTGCAACGACCCATGGCTTCGTCGCAGACGGAGGAGTGTGCGACGAGGCCCGCCGCTGCGAGGCGAGCGACTACGCCCGCGCGATGGGGGCGTATCGATCGGATTTTGGTAACTCCGAGGGCAACTGTTGGTGGTGGCTTCGCTCGCCGGGCGACGGCCAGATTAACGCGGCGGGCGTATGCCTAGACGGCCACGTCTACCGTTACGGCCTCAGCGTGCGTAGCGGTGGCGCTGCCGTCCGTCCGGCCTTGAACCTCGACCCGTCTTCCTCCCGAAATCTCATATGCTCGTCACTGAGTTACGGAATTGCGAGCGAGACGACACGCACGGACACAGCGACATGGCGCATGGGCTTGCACCACCTTTGCGCACGAAGCCGACATGTGCGCGGAAGAAGGACGGCTTGGAAGGCAGTACGACTTTGGACAGGCGATTGCCCTGATTGTCGTTGGCTATCATAGCCGTGACGTAGGCGATGGGTGCACGACTCACGCCGCCTACTCCCTGACGGCTTGGTAGTCGCCGCATGCGTCTTTATCGGCAGGACTCGAGGTGAGAGAGCCTGGATGGCTTGGGGTCTCGACCACGACGGACCTTAGGAAGCCGCAGCGCATGGTTTTGTTTTGACAGTGCGCAATACCGCTCGATAGGATGCCTATGTCGAATGCTTTAGGTGCTCGGTTCATGGTACGTACCCGGCTCTGGCGAAGCGTGCCGTTTTGAGCGCTTGGCGTTCGAGCGTATTCCCTTGCGCAAAAAACGGTTCAGTCCGGAAACTGTGGGTCCGCAGCTATAGTTGGACCAACTTTGGTCGGTGCAGCACCACGAAGGCACGGATAGTCGGGCAGCAGGAGAGGCTATCCGCCCGACTCTGTGGGATGTTCCCCAGGATCGTCGTTCGTGTGCCCGCTTTCCCCGGGATTGACGTTGCCGTGGCCCGCTTTCCGCAGGATTGGCGTTGGAGTGGTGGCGTTCCCGCAAATCGACGTTGGTGTGGCCTGATTTCCGTGGGATTGACGTTGCCGTGGTTTTTTGCCCTTTGATTGACGTTGGCGTGGCGTTCCCTGCCACGGCAACGCAAAATCCGGGGAAAGCAGCCACGCCAACGTCAAATCCATGGAATGCCGCCACGGCAACGTCGATTCGGCGGAACCCAGCCACGGCAACGTCGATCCCAAGGAACGCGCGCCACGCCAACGCAAATCTCGAGGAATCCAACCACGCCAACGCAAAACTCGGGGAACGCTGCCACACGAGCGACAGCCCAAGACAGTGGACTAAGGGCATCGAAAGCATGGCCACCTCCCACAGGTTTTGGGACTGAGCCCAAAAGGTAACCCTGGCGAGGTGAGCGTGGCGCGCAGCGAGCGTGATTGGATCGGGGGCTTCCATGCGTGTCCCGCTTTAAGCGTCAGGAGGTGATTGGGTAGATATACCCGAGCGAACAATTATCTGGACTGACCACCAAACACGCCCCGAGCACACCAGATGTCACGGGAGAACCCAAGAAGCGGCATC
Source organism: uncultured Coriobacteriaceae bacterium (assembly GCA_902766445.1). GTDB lineage: Bacteria > Actinomycetota > Coriobacteriia > Coriobacteriales > Atopobiaceae > RUG440. The sequence goes on along the minus strand of CACXDP010000419.1, from coordinate 4,855 downwards.
CCGCGTACATCTGGTGTGATAAACTAGCAAAATAGGCCCGAATCGCTCCTCTCGGCACACCGGATGTTGCGAGAGTGCCAGAGGGCCAGCCCCCCCTTGACATCTGGTGTGCGAGGGTCCCCCGAATCGGCCCTTTAGAGGCCCCGGGCACACCGGATGTCGCCGTACGCCCCCGGATCAGCTCCCCATTCGACATCTGGTGTGACGGGCCAGCCAAGGAGACCCGAATCGGCACCCCCGTCACACCGGATGCCACGGGAGGGCCCAAGAAGCGGTGCCCCTCGTGCATCCGGTGTGACGGGAAACGCAGGGCGCAACTCGCCGTCAGGACAGTGCCGCTCAGTCCAGATAATTGTTCGGATGGGTATTATGCGGCTGGGTGGAATGCGAGAAGACGAGAGGGTGCTTGATCCGAGGGCAGTTAGTGTGCTCACTTGAATACCGAGCGCAAATCGACCCCCGGCGATTCGATGCGGCCAAGGGCTTGGACGGGGTTGGCGACCTCGATGGACGCGAGCTCGAACCCCTTGCGTCGCGCGTCACGATGAAGTCGGCCTTGACCCTCTCTGCGGCACGTGCGACGAAGCAGTCCTCGAAGTCCTTCCAGTGGCGCGAGAGACAGGTTCGTATGTCCTCGCCGGTAATCATGCATACGCGGAGCGTGGCGAGCGAGTTCTCCATGGCTGACTGTATGGCGTTTGATCCGACTGCCTTTGCCCCGATACAGAACACGTCGGTGAACGACTTGGCGGAAGCCCAAATCTCCGTCATTCCGAGTCGCGCGGCCACGAAAAGCGCTGCGGCATCCTCGAAGATGCGTCAGTAGGCAATCACCTGGGCATGTGCCTACATGTAGCAACTCTCTGCTATGATTTCCCAAGGTGGTTGGTGCATTTCGTGCGCGGAGGCGCGTGGGAAATGCGAGACGCTGGGAGAGAGCTGGATATGGTTGGCAGAGAGTGCCTCACGCTTGCCGAGGCCGTGCGACTGGCGCTCGAGCAGAGTGGTGACGAGGCGCTTGCGAGACCGAGCCTCTTGCTCGGCTTTCTCATGGACTACGCGAATCAGGACTCCGTGGAGCTCCGGGCGCTGGAGCGCAACCTGGACGACGGGCTGCTCTTCTCATTTCGTGAGGAACTGGCGAGGCCCGAGCCAGACCTGTGCGTGGCGGCGACGCGTGCCAGCACGTACCTCGTGGACGAGTGCGTGGTGCGGGAAGGGGAGGCGAAGCTCGTGGCCGAAGGTATCGCGGAGGGTGTCGCGCGATGGCGGGGGCTGGATTACGTCTGCGACGACTGGTTGAAGGGCGAGTCAAAAGACGACCTAGCTGATGACCTGGCTGACGACCTGGGAACCAATGAGCCTGACGACCCAGGACCACAGCTGTTTCACAAGAAGGCCCAGTCCGTAGTGACGAGCCTTCGGCACAGGGCGCTCCCCGATTCCTTTGCCGCCATCTGTGCGGCGGTGATTATCGTCGTCGCCGTAGTGACCGTCGCGCTTGCGGCATTTGCAGTCAGGCAAAGAGCCCAACAGAGCGTTGCCTCGGGTCTTGATCCGGGTCAGGTGGCCGAGGAGGTAGGCTGGGACATTGAGGGGCCGCGCTCCAAGCCCGATTCTTCTATGGCTTCCGGGCGGGTTGTCATGTGGGACTGCGTGTGGTTTGGCTCGTACCCGCAGAGGGAGATCACGCCCAGCTATGCCGTCTTCGAGAGCCTCGAGACAGCGAAATGGGATGATAATGGCGATGCCAGGGTGAACGGCGCGAGGTATCACCGCATCTCGCGCGACGACGCAACCCACGACAAGTACTGGTTGGACGACGGGCCGGCCTATCGCTACTTCTTGTGGGAACCCATCAAGTGGCGTGTCCTCAAAGTAAGCGGTTCGCGCGCCCTCGTGTTGGCGGACGTGGCACTCGATGCTCGGCAATACAACGCCGAGTATGACGACGTGACGTGGGAGACGAGCTCCGTGCGATCTTGGCTCAACGGCTACGGGGCAGACGCCAATCAGCCGAATGCGGACTACTCGCGGAAGGGCTTCTGCGACGTGGCGTTCACGGAGTCGCAGAGAGAGGCGATTCTCTCGACCAACGTCAAGAACCGCGATAACGTCAAGTACGGCACTTCCGGCGGCAAGGACACGGATGACGAGGTGTTCCTGCTTGGCGAATCCGAGGTCTACGGCTCCGGTGGAGAAAAGCACGGTTTCGCGGAGGACAGCGAGGCCTTTGATGAGGCTCGGCGCTGTGGGGCGAGCGACTATGCCAGCGCCATGGGGGCGTGGAGGTCGACCGACGGCGGGCTCGAGAACAACTGCTGGTGGTGGCTCCGCTCTCCGGGCGACAATGCCGGCAGCGCCGCAGACGCCTATGCCGACGGCCACGTGTACCGTAAGGGCATCGACGTTGGCAGCCGTGACGCTGGCATCCGTCCGGCCTTGACCCTCGACCTGAAATCCACCGCAGTTACCTACGCCGATACGGTCTCCAGCGACGAAAGCGGTTAGCCTCGTCACACGCACGCCGATCCTGAGGAATCCAACCACGGTAACGTCAATCTCGCGGAAAGCGAGGCACGGCAACGCTAGTTCCGAGGAACTCCCGAGAGGCCGCATATGAGAACGGGCGGGCATCACGCACGCGAGTGGCATTTGGGTGACTGAAATTACGCAAAACCGCAGTTGGCGCATGACTGAAAGGCACCCAAGTGCCACTGGCTATTTTAGCCAGTGGCATTTCGATACATCAAAAACGGTAAAACCCCAGTTGACACCCGCCTGAAAGCTACCCAAATGCCACTATTTCGAGGAGGAGCGAACGAATAGGGCGGACGTTGCCTCCAAGAGCTGGGCCGAAGAGGGCGATTGTCGCTGCTTTGTGTCTGTGCCCATCGTGTGAGGGGCGAATCAATAATCTCGCCAGCATCTCGGGGACTCGGGGATTCGGGGACTCGTGCGGCAAGCGACGCCGAAGGAATGTGCGCAGGTGGATGTACGGCATAGATTGGTCTATAATCACACTGCTCGACAAACATACACACGAATTGCCTAAGGGGAGGACATCACCATGGCAGGTTTCATTCAAGCACTGGTGAATGCGCGTAAGAACACTAAGGACAAGATTGACTATAGTGCTCGTGGCAAGGAGATCCTCGCCATCCTCAAGAAGTACGACTACAGCGAGGGTCTGACACCCCAGATGACGGTCGACATCCTGCAGGATCTCGGTCCCACCTTCGTGAAGCTCGGCCAGATCGCTTCCACGCACACCGACATGTTGCCAGCCGAGTACTGCGACGCCCTTGCCTCGTTGCGTTCCAGCGTGGCACCCATGGACGCCGAGACCGTTCACGAGCAGATTGAGAAGTACTTGGGCAGCCCCGTCGAGGAACTCTTTGCCTCCTTCGAGGACGAACCTCTGGGCGCCGCCTCCATCGGTCAGGTGCACAAGGCTGAGCTGACCGATGGCACGGTAGTCGCCGTCAAGGTGCGCCGTCCTGGTGTCGTGACCACGGTTGCTCAGGACTTTGCCCTCATCGAGAAGATTTTGGGCATCAGAGAGAAGATTAACGCTTCCAAGGAAGACGGCGTCGATCTCATGACGATGGTGAAAGAGCTGGAGAAGACCTCGATTATCGAGCTGGACTTCACCAATGAGGAAAAGAACCTCATTCGCTTCTACCAAAACAATAACGATCGCGAATTCGTGACGATTCCCAAGTGCTACGACGAGCTTAGCAACGAGGCAATTCTCGTCGAGGACTTCGTGAGCGGTCCCGAGGTGGGCGACACCGAGTACGTCGAGTCACTTGACGACGAGGAGCGCGACCGCTTGGCTAACCTACTTGCTGACAACTATGTCGAACAGATTCTTACGGATGGCTTCTACCACGCAGACCCGCACGCAGGCAACGTGCTTTTGGTAGATGGTGGTATCGAGTGGATTGACTTCGGCATGATGGGCACCGTATCGTCCAAGCAGCGCCAGACACTGCTTGACCTCGTTACCTATCTCGTGAAACGCGACAACTACGGCCTCAAGCGCTGCGTGCTGCAGATTGCGCATCCTCGCGGCCCAATCAATCATGGCGAGTTACTTGACATGTGTGAGCAGATGACCTCGCAGTTCGCTGACAGCGACCTTGAGAGCTTCGACACGGGCGAGCTTCTTTCTCAGCTCTCGAACAACCTTGAGGACGAGGGCTACGACATCGAGCCCTTCCTTACGAATCTCGGTCGCGGCCTGCTCACCATCGAGGGCACCGTCAAAGCCCTCTCACCTCGCGTGAACATCATGGATTGCATGACGCGACACATCAATCTGGGCTTTGATCCCGATAGCCTGCAGCGCATGGTTGAGGCGTTCGTCTTGAAGGGCGTCCAAGGCGCGGATGACCTCGCGGGCCTTCCCACCAAGGCGGTCGAGACGCTCGACATGCTTCAAAAGAGCCAGATCAATGTGGGCGGCGACTTCGGTCTCGAGCCAAAGGCCGTCAAGGCCATCAATCACATGGTGCGCAACGTTGTGCTCGCACTGCTCTCGTGTGCCCTCTTCATCGGCGCATGTATGCTGTGCTCGGCCGGCGCGGGTGCTAGCCAGACTGCCCTCACAGGCGCGGGCTATGCCTTTGGTTGCGCGGGCTTCATCCTCATGGTGTACGTCTTCATCGGGGTCAAGAACGACTAGTCGGTGCGCCATTTGCGATTGAAAAACGGTACCCCCTGGCTAAGCGTCTGCCGGGGGGTACCGTTCGTCAGTTCACGCTTGTATTAGAATCAAGGTGTTGATACCGGAAAGGGAGGCGACTATGGAAGGCGGAGTTACGAGGAAGGTCAGGCTGCTAGAGGTGCT
>CACXDP010000418.1 GCA_902766445.1 uncultured Coriobacteriaceae bacterium | reverse complement strand
TGAAGGTAGCGATCGACTTGCGGGCGTGGGTGACGATGGGCTGCTGACCGGTGATGGCGCGCAGATCGGCAACAGCGCCGTCGATGGCCTTGGAATCCTGGGCAGCCTCTCCGACGCCCATGTTAACGACGATCTTCTCGATCTTCGGAATCTGGTGCACGTTGGTGTAGCCGAACTTCTTCTGCAGGTCATCGCGAACGGTCGCGAAATACTGCTCCTTGAGCCTGGGAACGTACTTCTCGGTGGCCGTGGCCTCTGCCTTAGCCTCGGTCTTGGCTTTCTTCTCTGCCATAACACAACTCCTTACGCTTGGGTGGATGACGTGCGGGGTACCGACCTCGCACCTCCCGGACCATCCGGGAGCCACTACGTCTTCAGACGCAATTCGCTATGATACAACTTTTCAATCCTCTGCCCCACAGATAACATGTGACTTCCGTGAATCACACGCCACTTCCATGGTTGTCGCTGAATTTGTCGCAATCACAGGTCTGGAAAGGCGCAATCCGCTAGCCACAGCTTCATTCGCAGCTTCCATACACGCTCTTACTGTCCGTCAAAGAACAACACTTTCACCCTTCAGGAGACATCATAGACGCCAGACAGCACCTTCGCATCCGCAAGATTCCTCACAGGAATACGGTGCCTTCTAGAAGGGAACTAATCCGGGTCGCACTGGCCAAACATTGAATGGGCTGACGCAACAAGACGGATGCTTGGCACTATGAGTAGCGGTTCCACTGCTGCTTGGGATCCCACTCCCTGAGCGCACGGTCACTCCCTTCGTAGTATTCCCTGATGTGGGGAAGCAGGAAGAGCACGTAGCCCCTACCATCTGGCTCTATCAGCCTTCGGTCGATCAATCGTTTCCGGTAGCTGCTCACTTGGGACTGGGCCTTACCGAGGTGCTTTGCCACCGCGCTCGTCGCGATTCTCCCCTGCTCATCTCCTACCAAGCACATTGCCTTGAGGTAATCGGAAAGACTTTCCGGAAGGGTTGAGAGTATCGGACTGAGCACGTTCTCCTTGAAGCCGTCAAGCGCTATGGGCTCGACGTCGCGAATGTCGTCGAGCGTAATGGGTGCCGGCGTCAATTGTGTCATGTCAGAAGCACGCTCCACCGCATAGTAGCCTATAAGCTGCATGAGATATGGATATCCTTGGCTGAACCTGCCAGCCTCCCATATTGCGTCGTCCTCGATCTGCCATTGCGGCATCTTCCGAAACGCGTCCTCATAAGCTTGTATGGTCTCGTCTACCTCCAGCGCACCGATTTGCATGTCGAACGCGCGCTGCATGAAGGTACAGCCGGGGTAGGACGCAACCTTTTCCTTGGAGCCTGGCAGTCCCGCAAGCACAAGCATGATATTCAATCCCTTGCGAAGTGCCAACTGGGCTGATGCGCAGATATTCTCGGCGTCCTCTTCTGGTATCTTTTGGACTTCATCCACGGTTATGAGAATGCCCGTGTTTTGCTGAAGGGATTTCGCCCGCTCCTGCAAAAGCCGCGCGAGGCTTGTGGTGTTGTACGTGATGGTCGTCGAGGACGAGATGCTTCCCAAGGTCAAACCAGCAGCGCTTGGGGCGGCACTCTTGGCAACAGTGCGTTCTGTACCGCCAGCCAAAGCGTCCAGTATTGCCTGAGACGCATGAGTGGAATGCACATCGATCGTGAGCCAACCGAGATCTGCGCCCATATGAGAGATCCGCTCAAGAAGTGTTGTCTTGCCGCATCCACGATTGCCCGTGATGAAAAACGCTCGATACGGGCTATATCGATTTTCGAGAGCATCGCGTGCAAACGCAAGCTCATTCTGTCTCCCAAAGAACACGCGAAGTGGTCCTTCATATGAGGAGGTGAACAGATTCGAAAGCGACATATAGCTCCCTTGTATAGCAAGTTAGCACACGAACCTTGTATAGCAATTTAGCAGAATCATGGCCTGATAGCACCGACCGCCCAAGTCAAACCCAGAGCCCCAGCTGCCGGGACTTTGTCAGCACATTCTTTGTCGTCGACCAGGACTTCAACGGTAGAGGGAACCTCGGCTGCCCACGCGCGACGGCAACGACCGCGTGGCACCGCACGCAATTGCCTGTAGGCCTGCAATTTGCAGAATACAGCCGTTATGACGGGCGGTCGCTTTTTATTACAGAGGAGTCGAAAGCCGCGGCCGTGGCGTACAAGGGGCAGCAGATCGGCGGCAGAAGGATGCTAACCTTCCAAAACGAGGACGAGACCGCAGTCAAGCCAAAAGTGTTTTTACACCACTTGAAGAAGGACGACAAGGGCTGCACGAGGGGGATGTTCGACATACTCTCCCCGTCCATGGATGCGCAGGTGCGGCAGCCACGCATCGCAAAGGCCGCTTGTAGGCATAAGAGCGGATGCGGCCTGTACATGAACCGCTTGCTTGCCTACCGCGACGTTTTCTACTACCTCGCAAACAGTCCCAGACTGCCACACCCTGCCCGTAGAACTGTCAAACGATTCAGGGGCTCGCGTTTCTGGTACTGGCGTCAGCAATGATTCACCACGAGGTCTCCGGCGCCGTGGTGGAGTCTGGCTTCGAGATATCAGTCACAGACGTTCCGCCCGACGATTTCGCCATCAAGGTTAACGAGAACGTCGGCACGTGGTTACCCGCGTACCTCAAGAGCAAACGTGTCGAAGTCTTCGAGACACCACGCTCCACACCCCTCTCCATATTGCCCACAAGCGGCGCGGAAGGAGGCCAAGAAGAGCCAAAATGTGAGCGACGAACTACCTTGACCCGGCAATCCAAATCTACAATGCAGTCTAGAACGAGCGCAAACTCTAACCCCTGCGACGAAGATAGATAGCGGCACCAATCACAACTACGCCCACAACACCAGCAACGATAATGGGAACATAGGAGGTCTTGTCGCCCGTCTGCGTGAGCGTGCCGCCGCCCCTTTGTGGTGTGTTGGCCGCATACGCCGTCGTATTCTCGGTATAGCCCGTCACCGAACGATCGACCGTGTCGACGTCGTTGTTGTCCCTCACGACGACATTGTCGCGAGTGACGTTATTCTGGGTCGTGACGACGTTGTTTGTCGTGTTGGTCCCGGTCACTTCATCCACATCGTCTTCAGTGACCTCACGGTTCCTCGTCTCTTCACGTGTCACCGTCTCGGTACGAGAGTTAGTCTGGTTGTTCGAGGTGTGTCGCTCGTTAGACACATTATTCTGGTTTGGCCGCACCTCGGTCCTCGTCTCAGTGCGCTCCACAACCTCTTGGGTGTCATAGAGGCTGATTACGAAGGCCTGGGTCTCGATATCACCGCTAACGTTGTTGAACTCGGCATTCGTTTTGCCGTCTTTCGTCTCGGCACCCGATAAGACTTCGCCCTTCGTCTCGAAGTTAACAGAGCGCAGCTTGAACTCGACGTCTTCCGCCTTCTCCCAGCCGTCAGGTGCCTCGACCTCGCGTAGGATATAGGTCCGATCTACGTCAAGCTCACGGTCGATCTCTGCCGTCTTCTCACCACTCACCCACTCGACTACGACTTCCTTCGTCTCCTTATCGATGATCTGAAGGCGTGCGCCCTTCACATAGTCATGGCTGTTGTAGTCAAGCTTATTGACATTGAGGTGGACAGTGCGGTCAGCCACGGGGTTGTTCTTCGGCTCATAGTAAAGCCTCACTGGTTCCTCGTCCGCAAAGGCAGCCGTCGTAAAGGGCAGCATACCCACGAGGGCCAACAGGAGACCGAAGATAGCTATGTTGATTCGTAAAGTACGCAACACATTTACCTTTCGACGCTTTCAAAAAGTATACACCGCTGAGCCATGCCGTCGCATATTTCATGTGAATTCAAGCATTGCAATGGGTACAGTTGGCCAACGTGCGTGGTATCGCAGGCACCAGAAATTGTGATTTGAGCAATTTCGGAAGTCTGAAAAGAGCCCCCTAGGCTCTCACCTAGGGGGCTCACATGAGCTTAGGAGTTACTCCTCAGAGCCCTTGTCTTCAGGCTTCGCTTCCTCAGACTCCTTCTCTTCGGAAGCTTTCTCCTCGTCGGAAGTCTTCTTCTCCTCGGAGGACTTCTTCTCCTCGGAGCCCTTCTTCTCGCCGGACTTATCGAGCCCCGCAACGAGGTCGTAGAACTCATCGTCGCCCTCGTAGACCAAGTAGTAGCCTTCCTCGTTGTGGGCGATGGTGAAGTAGTCGGTCGGGTACGGGTCAACGAGGTGGCCGTGCGGTGCTGCCTCCTCGAGCAGGTAGTAGGCGACGCCAGGCGTGGTGGGCACGTTGTAGTCCAGCCAACCACCCTTGTCGTTCTTGATCTCAGGATCGACGTGCGACACGTCATTGCCCATGTAGACGTCATTGCCGTCCGGGTTCAGCATCCAGAGACCATA
>CACXDP010000417.1 GCA_902766445.1 uncultured Coriobacteriaceae bacterium | reverse complement strand
TGACCACGGTCGCACCGACCCGAACTCTGCCTTTTGACGCGCATGCCTTCTTGAGCTGGGATCGCCCCGCCCTTCCGAATATTGCGGCGGACGTTCCTGGCCCCTCCTTTAACCTGGGGTTCTGTGGACAGACAATCGCGTCCACCTCGACATTCGTTATGTCATTACGCTGTACCATGAAGTCCATGTAACATCCTCCTATAGGGTTTGGAAATACTTCTTCATCTTCCTTGCCATCATCTGCCTCCGCTCCTCAAGGAAGCGGTCGTAGTCCTCGGCGCCCATGTCGAACACGTCCGTGGGTACGCAATTCTGCTCGAGGTTGGCCATGAGCGCCTTCTCGTCGGATATGTCACCGAAGTAGGATCCCCCCTCGCGGCAACAGTGCAGCGCCGTGGTGAAGTAGTCGCCCGGCCTCCTGGCACCGATCGCGATGTTTATCTTGCGCTCGAGGAAGGCGTAGTTCGCCACCTGGCTGTACAGGCGCTGCGGCGCGTTAAGCTCCATCTGCAGGTACTTGCGCGGGAAGATGTGGTGGATGTCACCCGTGACGGTGACGACGTCCGAAACCTTGTAGCTGTTGGAGAACAGCGTGTTGTCTGCGGCCCTCACCTGCGACGCCCGGAACACGAGCCACGCCCCCGTACGGGTGCTAGTCGTTACCAGGTTCTGCGGGAGCTGGACCTCCCAGAACGTGTCGGAAAGCTGGGCACGCACGACCTCGCCGTAGAATGCCAGGAAACCGCGCTCAGAAATGAGGCGGATGTCTCGGTCCATGACCGACTCGGAAGAACCCGAGTAGCGGCCTGTGAGCACGCTCATTACGTACCACCTCTGGACGTAGCGCTTAACGTCGGTCGAGGCTACCGACTTGTCCTCGCGCAAGCGAAGGTACAGGTTGTACGCGAAGTTCACGGCGCCTTTCGAGTAAATCATGCTGGGCGACACGAAGCCGGCCGAGCGCAACGCCAGCGTGAAGTCCTGGAAGTTATCCCTCTGCATGAACTTGAGAACGCCGTCCTTGAGCTTGTCGAAGGACTCGTCCGCTATCTCGCCCTTGAAGTCGCGCGTCTCAAAGTCACGGCCCGAGAGCAGGGAGACGAGGTCGGCGAGCTTGCCGCGGCTGAACCTGTACATGAACGCAACGCGGAGCACGTCGTTGTAGTCCGGGTCATATATGTCGTCCTTGTCGTCCGTGAGCCACGCCGACCTTGCCGCGTACTCAGTCGCCATCCAGTCAGGGTCGGCCGTCGACACCGTCGACCAGAACTCCGGCTTCACCGCAAGGTGGCAGAAGTAGTCGATGGCCTTTCGCAGCATGTTCCCTCCGTGCGCCTCGTCGGCCGCGATCTTGGACATCGCGAAGTCAGCTTGCGAGAGCACCACGCCCTTGGAGTTGATGCGGATGAAGATGTTCGTGACCTCGTCCACTGTACAGTCCGCATTTACAACAATGACGCCGAGCTGCCTTGTGCCGATGGAGCGGATGTCCGTGAGCTTGGCGTCGAGTGCGTCCGGGTCGCATTCGGGATTGGCCCTGCAGTACTCGCTGATGAACCTAAACGTACTGAAGTCATCCGAGAAGAACACCGAAATATCCGGCACCCACCTCGAGTCTTTGGCTATGGCGGGGTTATACACGGCGAAGGGCGTGTCCTCGCCCTCGTAGAACGGGTTGAAGGCGATCTTGATGCGCTTCTGCTCGTAGTCGTCGTTGAGCACCATGAGCCCCGCGAGCGCGGCCTGTATTGCGGTCACCCTCTGCTGGCCGTCGATGAGGACGGTTTTGCCCTCGGCCGTGCCTCCGTCCTTGAGCTTCACGTCGGGATTCTTCCACGTAATCAGGTATCCCGTCGGGAAGCCGTGGTAGAGAGAGTCCACGAGGTCGCGTACCTTGGTCGAGTCCCACACGAACGGACGCTGGATCTCGGGGATGGCGATGTCTCCCGACGTAATGAGCTTGAGTATGTGCTGGACGGAGTATTGCGTTACCGAGTAGCAATCCTTCATTTATTTCTCCTTGATGTCAGCTATCGTCCAATGCCCGGTCTTGCGACTACCGGCCCTATGGACAATGTCTCGCTCCTGCAGGTCGGAGACTCGAAGCGCCACCGTGCTTCGTGCGACCCCAAGCCTCTCCGCGACTTCCGATAATGTGATTGTGGGTTTCTCCGCCATCAATCTAACAATCGATGCTTCAAAGTCCGATAAAGTCCGATGTAGTCCGATTTATGGTCTGATTCAGCTGTATTATGAGGTTCGCCAGGATTTGAGTGGTCCGGCGCCACCCACCAATCCGGCGCGGCGAGGCAAGCCATGACGCCGGAATCGTCAAGTTCGAACTCCACCATCGGGTTTCCATTGGCCTCACACGCCTGGCGTATCTTCTCTATTCCGCGCCCCCACGACTCGATGTAGCCCGCGCGGTAGAACGTGTCGGCGATGAGCGGGTTGTACGGCTCGGATCGATGCGGGCCCAAAAGCTTCTCTACCGTGAGGTCGCGCGGCAGCACTGCCACGTTAGACTCCGAGAGCCGGTCGGGCAGCACCTTGATCTGTATGGGAATGCCTCGCGCCGAGTTGGAGTGAATCAGGGCGTTAC
>CACXDP010000416.1 GCA_902766445.1 uncultured Coriobacteriaceae bacterium | reverse complement strand
CCTGGCACCAAATACGAAAGGAAGCAACACCATGAAGAAGAACACCAACATCACCAGCACCAACCTCGGCAAGAAGGCCTTCGTCGTGGCCGCAGCTCTCTCCCTCGCCCTCGGTAGCGGCGCCATCCTCACCGCTAGGCCCGCCATGGCCCTCGACGCCACGTACGCCACCACGCAGCAAGTCACGTGGAACTGGACGAGGGTCGCGAGCGCGGCTGACGCAGCTCAGGCCGTCGGACTCGCGAGGTTCGGAGTGCCAGCTCAGGTCAACATCCGCGACCTCAGCTATGCAGACCCCGCATTCTCCTGGGCTGGCGGTGTCGCACAGGCAACCTACGAGACCGGCGCTACCGCACTCGTTGTACGCAAGGCCAATATCGGCGCGCACGAAGCTCCGCTCACAGACCGCACCGAGGCCGAGTTCGCTTGGGAGTATGAGATTGATGTCGACGGCCTCCGCCTTACCGCCCTCGGCAACACCCAAGACTCCGCAACGGTCATCACGTGGAAAGACGGGTCCGTGGAGTACGGCATCACTTGGCAGGGCCTCGGTGGCGAAGAGATGGCGATGAGCCGCGATGACGCCGCACGCCTCGCGAGGACTATCCGCGACGCCAACGCCGATCCTCAGCGTCAGGCCACTCCCACGCAGCAAGCCCCCGCGCAGACGACCCAGCAGCAGGCCCCCGCGCAGCAGCAGGCCCAGCCGCAGGAGACCGCTCCCACCTCGGGCCTCATCTCTCAGCAGGACGCCATCGCCATCGCGACCTCTTACGTGGCCGGTGACAACAACGTCTCCAACGTGGCCTGCGAGCTCAGCTCCGTCAGCACCGAGCCCCGCTACGTGGTGACCTTCCACTTCGACGACGCGGACTACTTGGTGAAAGTCGGCGCACGTGACGGCTCTGTGTGGTACGCAACCGCCATTTTCAACGACGGCACCACCAGCGATGTCACGAAGCGCACAGACGACGAGGCCGAAGCGACTTCCGCGCAGCCGAAGCAGGGCGAGACCGGTGAGGCGGAAACGACCCCCACACAGCTTCAGCAGGAAACCACCAGCTCCAGCATGATCGGCTCCAGCGCAGCCATCGACGCCGCAGCGTCGAGCGTGGGCTGCCAGACGAGCGGCGCATCCGCTCAGCTCGTGACCGGCGGTGACGCCCCCCACTACGTGGTGACCCTCAACGGCTCCGATGGCGTAACCTACACCGTCTCGGTCGATGCCTACACCGGCGCCGTGTGGAGCGTGCAGCCGAGCAACGGCTCCAAGGCCAAGGCGACCGACACCACGAAGGGCAATGATGCCAGCGCCAAGGGCAAGGCCGACACCACGAAGAAGGGTAACAACGCCGACGACGAAGACGCCACTTATGAGGATGAGGACGGCGAAGGCACCAAGGCCCAGCAACAGGATACGAACTATGACGACGCGGACGTGGACGTAAACATCGAAGCATAAGAGGAACGGCAGAAGAACCTCATGCGCGCGGAAGGGAATCGCTTCCCTTCCGCGCTTCTTTCATTCATGGGAACGTTAACAATCGAATGCCCCGCAAGAGCGGACGATTAGGCGAGCTATCCGTCCGCCCCTGCGGGGCATTCCGCATTTGCCACGCCGCCGCGGAAGTTTACGGCGCCTATCCGTCCGCCCCTGCGGGGCATTCTGGGCAAAGGCGATAACAGTGCTACAGATGCGAGACGATGAGCGTCATGTCTCCCGCAAAGGCAAGGTCGCCAGAATCGGCAGGAGCCACGAAGTGCGTGCCCTTGGGCAGGTCAAACGTCGCGTCGTTCGCCACGACAGAGCCAGCGCCCTCGATCACGCTCACGTTGAGGAACGGCCACGGCTGCGCATAGGTCACGGGTGCATCGGACTTCACGACGATGCGATCGACCACGTAGTTCGGCGTCTCGACCAGGCGCGTCACGCCGTCGACCTCAGGGGCCGTCACCTTGCCCGTCGTCGGAGCCTTCACGTCGAAGTCCACCACATCGATGGCCTGCTGGATGTGAAGCTCGCGCAACGAGCCGTCATCCTGGCGACGATCGAAGTCATACACGCGATATGTCACGTCAGACGACTGCTGCGTCTCGAGGATGAGGGTTCCGCCCAGAATGGCATGTACCGTTCCGGGGTCAATCTGGAAGAAGTCGCCCTTCTGGATGGGCACGCGATTCAGCAGGTCATCCCAGCGCCCCTCTTCGATCATCTGCGCGAACTCTGCGCGACTCTGCGCGCGCTGTCCGACGACGATGTCGCCACCTTCGCGTGCATCAATCACGTACCAGCACTCGCGCTTGCCCAGCGAGCCGTTCTCGTGCTCGTTGGCATACTCGTCATCCGGATGCACCTGGATGGAGAGGTCATCCTCGGCATCGATGATCTTGATGAGCAGCGGGAACTCGTCACCCTCCAAGCCGCCGAACAGCTCACGGTGGTCGGCCCACAGCTCAGAGAAGAACTTTCCGTCCCATGCGCCACCTACCACGCGGCAGTCCCCATGCGGGTGCGCACTGATGGCCCAGCACTCGCCGACTGGCCCCTCGGGCACGTCGTAGCCATAGTCATCGTGCAGACGATGTCCTCCCCACAACTTCCCCTGCAAAACCGGACGCAAGAAAATCAGATCGTTCATTGCCATACTCCTTCAAATGCTTTCAACCAAACGTACACGCCAAATCTCACCATACACCAACTATGCACCAATTCCCGACCATGAAGACGCAGTCGGCATTTCCTTGTCCGCAAGACAAATGGATGATGGGTGCAGAGCTCATATCAATAACGAAGCGCCAATAAGGCCGGCGTCTCCACCGCACTGTGCCAAAGCAAAGTCGAGCGTCGAGGGATTGAGGACATATCCGCATGCACGCTCATGCACCAGGTCAATGAAGCCAGGATTGTAGAGCGCCACAGACCCGCCGAACACGAAACAGTTGGGGTCTACGACGAAGCTCACGCATGCCACCGCACGCGCCAACGCATCGGCAGCCGTCTCGATGACAGCATGGGCCTTCTCGTCACCCGCCGCATCAAGTGCAAACACCTCGGCTGCGTCAACCTTGCGTCCCAACGCTTCGCTTCCCATACGTGCGATGGCCGTTCCGCTGGCATGATCTTCGAGACCACCCGGGTTCATGCCTGGCCTGTGGAATGGGTCGTCCGAGACCATCATGTTGAAGACCTCGGCCGCACACGAATTTGCCCCACCTACGACCTCGCCGCGATAGATGTATGCACCACCGACGCCCGTGGAAACCGTGAAGTAGAATACCGATTCCATGCCAGCGGCAGCTCCCACGAGAGCCTCTGCCAATCCCGCCACGTTGGCGTCATTGTTGATGAGAACACGATGACCCGTGCGCGTCGAGAGGTAGTCGGCTACCCCAAAGTTCTCCCAACCTGGAAGGTTTGGCGGGTTCAGCACGGTACCAGTTGCAAAGTCAAGCGGTCCTGGGCACCCCACGCCGATGCCCTCGTATTCCAGACCCCACCCATTGATGGCAGCCACCAGCTTATCGAGGTTTGCCTCGGGACCTACCTCGTGATCATGCGCAAAGACCTCTCTGGCTAGCTGCCTGCCTTCATCGTCATAGGCGGCCACACGCAGCTGCGTGCCTCCGATGTCCATACCAATGCGGTTCATTTTTCTTCTCCTCTCATGCTACGACACACTTACAAAGTCATAAAGGCGAGGGGGCTGGCCACCCCCTCGCCCCTGAAGGAAAGGGCTTGACTCGATTACGCAGCGTCGGCCTCGGCCTCGGCCTGCTGAGCCTGGACGCGCTCATGCACCTTCATGAAGGGCAAATAGATGAGCACGCCGAGCACCACGAGGACGACTTGCAGAATCGCAGCGCGGAAATCGCCTGCGGTCGCGAGAAAGCCAGAGAGGACCACGGGAGTCGTCCACGGCACCATGACGACGCAGGGATTGATGAGGCCCATGGTGGTGGCGAAGTAAGTGATGATCATAAAGAGGTCGGGGATGAGCACGAAGGGCACCATGAGCGGCAGGTTGTACACGATGGGATAGCCGTAGATGACAGGCTCGTTGATGTTGAAGATGCCAGGGCCGGCTGCGAGCGACGCGATGGTCTTGCTCGTCTTGTTCTTTGAGAAGAGGAACGTGGCGATGAGCAGGCAGAGCGTGCAACCAGAGCCGCCGATGAGACCGAAGGTGTTGACGATCTGCATGTTCATATAGTGGTCGGGCTGGATGGCTGCGAAACCACCGGAAGCGTAGGCCGCCATGTTTTCGGTGATGAGGATGGTGAGCATGGGCTCAGCGAGCACGCCGGAGATGGCGGACTGATGGATGCCCAGGCAGAAGAGAAGGTTTGCGAAGGTGTAGATGATCACGACACCCCAGATGTTGGAGTTGAGGCTCTGCAGCGGCGTCTGCACAAAGAGCTTGATGAGGGTGGAGAGGTCGGTGTGGAATCCGACGAAGAGCACTGCCGAGAGCAGGCCAAAGATGGAGAGCGTGAGCAACATGGGGATCATGACGTTGAAGGAGCCAGCGACCGCGGGCGGCACGCCTTCGCCGAGGTTGATCTTGAGCTTGTCGATGCTCGAGAGCTTGATAAAGAGAGCCGTCGCAAGCAGGCCGATGATGATGGCGCCAAAGAGTCCGTTCGTGCCAGTGTTTGCCGTCGAGAAGACGCCGGTCGCCATACCCGTCACGTCATCGATGACGACCTCCACGCTCTGAGGCATGGTGACAAAGAAAGCCGAGATGGCAACGACCACGCAGGCAATGTCGCGCTCGTAGCGCATGTTGTGTGCATGGCAGTAGCCAACTACGCCCGCGAGCAGGATGGCCGAGATGTTGAGTGTACCGAGGGTCAGCGCGTTGCCCCAATACTGGACATTGGAGAGAGCCTCATCGGCAAGGAACAGCGGAAAGACGACGTTGTTGATCAGTACCGCTATACCGGCCAGGATATAGAGCGGCATGATGGTGGCAAAGGCATCACGTAGGCTGCGCAGGTGTACCTCCGAGCCGATCCTCCCGGATATCTCGGCAAACTTGTCGAGGAACGATGGCTTGCTTTCGACTTCTTCTGACATTGTTTCTCCTTCCTATATGGGCGTGCGCCTCCCGCACGTCACTTCCTTGCTTTAAATCCAGCGTGATAGCCGTTATGAGATACGGTGGGTGCGGGCAACCTCCGCGATCCAAGCGGCGGATTCCTTCGGTCGGCGCACGTAGTCATGTGCGAGGTCGACTTCCACGAAGCCGTAGCGGTTCTTGTAGGCGTTGTTCCAGCTCCAACAGTCGATGGCTCCCCAGTAGTGATAGCCTCGGCACTTGGCTCCTTCGTCGATGGCGCGTGCAATCCAGCGAAGGTGGTCGCGCACGAACGGTACGCGATACGTCGCGTCGCAGATGCGACCTTGCTCGTCACGTTCCGCGCGGTCCTCTTCGATCCCGATGCCATTCTCGGAGACGAACCACTCGAGATCGGGATAGTCACGCGCCATAGTCATCGCGAAGTCGTAGATGCCCTGGGGATAGATCTCCCAACCGCGCGACTCATTCATCACAGCATCGGGCCAAGTGTATTCCTGCGCAAAGACAGGCTGACCATACTCGTCCACATCGCTCGCCGGAGCCTGCACGCGTGCGGGGTGGTAGTAGTTGAAACCCAGCCAGTCGACCTTGCCCTGGGCCAGAATCTGCTCATCCCAAGGACGAGTGGGCAGCTCGATTCCTCGCTCCGTCAGGGTTTCGATGACGTCTGTCGGCAGTGTGCCGCAAGTGACGAGGTCAAGCCACCAGCGATTGCAGATGCCATCGGTCATGCGAACAGCCTCAAGGTCAGCATCGCTTGGGTTCTCGCGCGTATACGGCGGTGTGAAGCAGTTGATGAGGCCGATTCGAGCGTCGGGACGCACGACACCCGCCGCCTGCGCCTCACGAAACGCGTTGACTGCCAGCGAATGGGCAAGGCTGATGCCGTACTGCACCGAACGCGCACGCTGATAATCGTGCAGGAAGGGGTACCAGTTGCCATGCTCGTAGCGCTGCTCGGGCTCGACGATAGGCTCGTTGAACGTAAACCAATGCTCGATCTCTTGGCCAAACTCCGCAAATGCCGTAGCTGCGTAATGCGCGTATGCCTCCACGACCTCACGACTCTCCCATCCTCCACGGCGGAAGAGATATGCTGGCATGTCGAAGTGGTATAGGTTCACGAAGGGCTCCACGCCTGCCTCGCGCGCCGCCGCAAAGAGCCTATGGTAGAACTCCGCACCTTCGGGGTTGAGCTTGCCGTCGGCATCCAAGAGACGCGACCATTGGATGGACGTTCGAGCTGACGTGAATCCCAAGCTCGCAAACGTCTGCCAATCCTCAGCAAAACGAGTTCCCATGTCGTTGCCCGCATAGGAACCCACGCGGTTATGAAACGCACCAAGGTCGAGATTCGACCACGTGTCCCACAGGTTTTCCAGCTTGCCCATTCGCTGCCACATCCCCTCGGTCTGCGGTCCCGAGAGCGCAGCCCCAAAGAAGAAGTCGTCTGGCAGCTTGTCATGCACAACACTCATGATGAAGTCCTTTCTGTTGCTCGTCGTGTTTAGATTAAGTGCTCTTACTTTTATTTGCAAGCGTTATTTTTTGTATCCGTAAGCGGTCGTTATATGCACGTGAACGGAACAAGCTTTAATGGATGATATATACTGAGACCATCCAACCGCTTGCAAGGGACCAATCATGAGCAAATACCAAGACCTCGCTAAGTCACTGCGCAATGCTATAGAGAGCGGAGAGTATGAGACTGGTTCTCGCCTCCCCACGACGCCAGAACTCTGCTCGATCTATGGCGTCAGCAACACCACGGTAAAGAAGGCTCTCGATGAGCTCGAGGATCTCGGCCTAATCGCACGTCGCCGAGGGTCGGGCATCTACGTCAAGAGCATCGCCTCGCTACGAAAGAGCCATCGTGACAATGTGAGTACCTCAGGTCAGATGTCTGGTCTCACCGCCGAGTATGCCGAGACCGACACCGTGATTACGAGCGAGGTACATGAGTTTTGCATAGAGCATCCCACGCCAGAAGTAGCGGATGCACTTGATCTACGTGTCGAGGAATTTGTCTATCGCATCTGTCGCACACGTCTCGTCGACGGGAAACCCAAAAACGTCGAGTATACGTACATGCCAATCAACCTTGTCCCAGGGCTTTTGGAAGAGCACCTTCATGGAAGCATCTATCGCTACCTAGAGGAAGATCTGGGATTCAAGATATCGAGTGCCCATCGTGTGCTCCGCGCTGTCATGCCGAGCGATGAGGAATGCGCTTGGCTTCGCATCGGACCAGACCAGCCCCTCTTTGAGGTGCATCAAGTTGCCTATCTCGATGATGGTACGCCCTTCGAATACTCCACGACGCATCATGCGGGCGACTACAAGTTCTACGTCGTCAGTACGCATTAGTGCAGTGGGCCATCAGGGACAATTTCCCGATGACCCACCGCATGCCTATCGAGCGTCATGGCATATGCTGCGCGCAATTTCCTCAGCGCGGTGCGCCCATAAGAAAGATATGAAGAAGCTTACGATGTAGCAGGGCAGAAGACTGCTGAGATAAGATCCCGGAAACGCCTGGATCGGTGCCCCGTTGATCATGATGACATTCACGTAAGTGAGCACGGCCGAGAGGATGAGTACGTACACCAGATTAATGAAGGCTGTCATCACCAGACCGAACTTCAGACCATCTCTAGGGGTAAGCCCAATTCTTCCCGCGATTGCCATACCCCATTTCGGCAGTGGCAGCAGGATACCGACCGCACATCCCACCACATATGAAATCACGCAGCTCCGGAGTGCCGAGACAAGGTAAACGCGCGCGAATACTTCCTGTGGAACATTGGCATTTCGCATGCCAAGCCAGCACGACAGGAATGACAAAACGATGCAGATGGGTATGTTTGTGAGCAGCGCACTAACTACCCTCGTCTTCATGCTCATAGTTACGGGCCTCCATACACTATCGACTCGGAATAAAGACTACGATGTCGCCATCTACAATGACGTCAAGCATCAAGAGTTCTCCCCCGCTGATGCGTCCCACGAGATTGCGTGTGCCATCATTCTCGATGGATTTGAGCACCACCTGTACCTCACCCGCGTAGTGTTTATAGTTATCGTTGACCATAACCACGTCACCAACCGCAAAATACTCCCCGTCGTAACGACGTGGTGCGATGGTTTCGTTCGCAAAGAATGAACGCGGGCCACGCGAGCGCCAAATCCACTCCGAGGAGTCGCCCATATCCACATGCGGGAAGTATTCAAAGAGAATTGTCTTCTCCACAGGCGTGAGATCGTATACAGGCTCGACACGCACTTTCTTTTGTGCGGAGAAATCAAGCCCGTCTCCCAGATAGGAAGAGATCTCCTCAACCATCGCTCTATGTGCATCACTTATGTAATGGGGCTCAACGGGCGTCAATACCTCATGCACGGCTTCAAGTTCCTCTTCGCTAGCATATGCGTTGCCAAAGAACACCTCGGTAGCACCCCCTGCCACCAATATGCGCGCCTGAAGCTCAGCCGGGTAATCCCGCAGGCGCTCGACAGTCGGAAGCCCACACTGAGCATCCCATACACCATGCGTTCCCGGTGCCTGCGATGCGGCAAACGCACCGATGCGCACACCAGAAGCCTGTAAACGACGGTTCACCTCGCAATACTTGTCCCAACGAAATCCCGTGTAGCGCTGCGGGTAGAAGTTGTGACACGCAAGGATTTGGTCCCTGCTTGCTCCACGCTTGACAAGAGCTTCTATATGCTCAGGCGCGAGCGCGCTTGCGTTGTACTCTATCTTCATGCCATAGGGATTTCCAAGCATCGCAAGATTGTCGTCTTGACCGTAAGCCCCGTCCATCCGTAGTATGTCGCACTTGATGTCAGCAAACACACGCAGGTCATGAGGCGTTGCACCAAGGCGCTCCATGCATTCAGGATTGATGTCAAGAGAAACCTCCATGCCGTGTTTATGTGCGCACGCATTGAGTTCGGCAAAGAGCGACAGTACTTCCTCGGATGTGCCATCAACGGAAAACATGCTGCTAAAGACACGCGTGAAGCCATGGTGTGCAGCCAAGGCCACATACTCTTGAATTTCTGAGAGCGGCCGCATGTCGGGAAACACCGAAATGCCCAGTCTGGTCATCTTTCCCCTTCCTTAGGAGATTCCTCCGTATATGCAAAAAGGCGGGGAGAACCGCAGTCCTCCCCGCCCTAGAGCTCACTTTGCCTACTTCTTATTTGAAGTGATTCTCATAGAGGTCGATGAGCTCGACGGCAAGCTGCTTGAAGACCTCGCAGCTCATCATCTGGTCCTCGGCGTGGATGAGGAGGACGCACACGATGTCGGTGCGGCCCTGGGCCTCCCACATGAGGAGCTTGTTGTGCGGCTCGTGAGCCACGACCATCATGTCATCGCCGTTCTTGATCATCTCGCGGGCCTCGTCGAAGCGACCCTCCTTGGCTGCCTGGATGGCCGAAATGTAGTTGGACTTGGCACCACCAGCGGAACTAATGACCTGGAAGCAAATGAGCTCCATCTCTTCTGTCATGCTTAAACCTCCTTATGTCGAAACCATTACAAAAGCCTTGTAAAAAGCCGGTGACGAACAACGGCGTCACCGGCAAGTAGACAAAACCTTACGCGGCGTCCTGACCCTGCTCCATCGCCAGGTACTCAGCATCTACCGAGCGTGCGAACGGCAGGTAGATGAAGAACGAGGCAACCAGAGTGAGTGCCTGCCATGCAGCGGCCTGCCAGCCGATGCAGAGGAGACCGGAAAGGATGGGAGGCGTGGTCCAAGGAACCGTAACGCCCATCGTATAAGGCATGAAGCCGATGTCGGTGAGGATGTACGCGCCGATGTTGGACACGAGCGGAGCGGCCACGAACGGGACGATCAGCTTGGGGTTAAGAACGATCGGGGTACCGAAGAGAACGGGCTCGTTGATGTTGAAGATGCCGCAGCCGAGGCCGAGCTTACCAACCTGCTTCATCTGAGCAGACTTCGCCATGAAGGTCATGAAGATAACGAGACCGAGCGTGATGCCGGAACCAGAGATGGCCTGGAAGCAGTTGCAGAATGCCTCGGTGAAGATGTGGCCACCCTCAGCACCAATCTGGAAGACAGCCTGGTCGCGAGGAACACCAGAGTCAACAAGGCGCTTGAAGATCTCGGCGTTCTCTGCCTGGTTGGCAAGACCGATGGGCTGGGTAACGGAGCCAACGACCGTTGCGCCGTGGACGCCGAAGAACCACAGGATAGGAATAAGAGCCTCAAAGATAATGACGCCAGGCAGCGAGTCGCCGAGGCCCTGGAGCGGCGTCTGGACGAAGCGATAGATAACCTCAATCGGGGTAACGCCACCGATAGCCTCGCAAAGACCAAAGACTACAACAGCGCCGGTGCAGATGACGGCAGCAGGAATGAGGCCGGTGAATGCAGCGGCAACGCCATCAGGCACGCCCTCGGGCATCTTGATGCGGATGTCCTTGGCCATGAACATGCTGTAGATCAAGCCACTGAGAAGACCAGCGAGAATAGCGCCAATCATGCCCTGGCCAGCCAGCCAAGTCTTGTTCAGACCAGAAACGCTTGCGGCAACCATCTTGCCACCCTCGGCTGCACTTGCGGCAGCCTCAGCAGCAGCGTTCGTATCGACGGCAGCGATACCAGCAGCAATGCCACCCTCAGCGGAGGGATCAATGGTGAGGCCAACGTAGTCGGGGATGAAGATGAGGAACACGGCGAGGGAGATGACGCCAGCGGACAGCGGCTCCCAGCCATCGTTCTTTGCCCAAGTGTAGCCGACGCCCACGGCGCAGACCATAGCGATGATCTGGAACGTGGAGGTGTAGCCGTGAGACAGGAACGGTACGATGCCAAGGCTCGTGATGAAGTCTGCAGCTTGCTGAATGGGCAGCTGGAACAGCAGCAGGTACACAGCACCAACGATGATGAGCGGCATGGTGAACATCATGCCGTCCTTAATCGCACGGACGCCGCGCGTGTTTACGAATTTCATAAACGCGGGGAGAATATTATTCTGAATGAAATCGCCCACGATAACTCCTTCCTTTCAATCAAGATCTGGCCGGGCCAGTCGGCCAATCGCTTTCAGTAGGTAAAGTGGTATTCGCTATATGCGCGAGTGAGTAACTTACTTGTTGGCGAGCTTCTTGGCGAAGGCGAGAACGTTCTTGCCGTTGACCATGCCGTAGTCGGCCATGGGGATGACGTCGCAGGGAACGCCCTTGGCAGCGGCGGTCTTCTGCATCTGAGCCTTCATGTAGCCAACCTGGGGTCCGAGCAGAGCGACGTCGACGCCGTCAAGGTGCTGATCCATCTCGCCCACGGGGAAGGCGATGATATCGACCTCGGTGCCCTCAGCGGCAGCGGCTTCCTCCATCTTGCGGACGAGGAGGCTGGTGGACATGCCAGCGGCGCAGAACAAACGGATGGTGAGCATAATGGTACTTCCTTTCCCTTGCTTCCTACTGCCCGAACGGCGTCCGGGCATGCCTACATAAGTGCATGCCTTTGCTCCTTACGACATGCCTTATTCCTAAATTACATCTCTTCACCACATTTGAAAAGAGGAAATGTGTCCACTTCTCACAGGTGAAGCGACATTTGATGAGTATAGACCTTCGCAAGCTTAACAAGCTTTAAATCTGTAACTTATTTGGTGAGTGGTCAGACGTTGATTTTTGTATTCATGTATGCTAAGCAGGGCTAGTTAGAGAACAATCTTGCACACCCATAGGAGGCACGAAGTGTTTCTCTCCGTTGACGTAGGCAACACGCAGACAACCATCGGACTCTTTGACGAGGATGGTACGAACCTTATGGGCTGGCGCATGCCCACCCTACATACGGACACCTCCGACAGCCTCAGATCGAGACTCTATGGCTACCTCGCTATGGATGGCTTTGACATCAGCAGTGTCGACGATGCCGCCGTGGCCAGTGTCGTTCCCGTTCTCTCGCGCGCTTGGATGCGCTGCTTCCAACGCATGTTTGGACGCGATCCCCTACTCATCAGCCCGGGAACTTCCTGCGGCATGCCGCTTCTGCTCAAGAATCCTGCACGCGTCGGCGCCGATCGCATCGCCAACGCCATCGCTGCGCTACGCACCTATGGGGCACCCGTCATCGTCGTGGACTTCGGCACGGCGACGAATATCGATGTCGTGGACCGAGACGGCGCGTATAGGGGCGGCACCATCGCTCCGGGCGTTATGCTCTCGGCCGATGCGCTCTTCGCGCGGGCCGCAAAGCTTGCGAGCGTCCCCATAGAAGCTCCCGCGCATGCACTAGGCGACTCCACCGAGACCGCCGTGCAGTCGGGACTCGTGATTGGTGCTGCCGCGCAGGCTGAAGGTTTGGTGTCGCGCATCAAGGCGGAACTCGCCATCGAGGATGCCGCCGTGGTGGGAACGGGCGGTCTTGCGCGCACCGTAGGCGTAGCGACTGACCTCTTTGACGCGATAGATCCCGATCTCACGCTTCGCGGCATTCACGACATCTGGCACTGGGTTCGCACGCATTGAGCGCAGATATGCTAGCCGTTCTGCCACTCGACGGGGCCAAGCTCAGCAATGACCTTGCCCACGCGCAGCTCCTCAGGCTGCACCACGACACCTGCATGCGTGAGGAATCGTACCGGATCGGGCATGAGGTCATCCATAGGTACGAGGACGAACTCCCGCTCACCGAGCCTCGGGTGTGGGAGGGCAAGCCGCGCACCGTGATGCTCCTCACCCTGAACCCAGCACAAATCCAAATCGATGGTTCGTGGCCCATGTCCGGATTCCTTGGGATCGCGCGTGCGTCCCATCTCGTCCTCTATGCGGAGCAGGTGGTCAAGCAAGACAAGTGGATGCAGCTCAGTGCGAATCTCCGCAATGGCGTTGGCCACTGGCGTGGCAATGCCGTACGCGGGCTCCGTTTCGTAGGCATTGCTGACGTTGACCACGCAGGTCAGCGGCACCTTGTCGATGCATCGCGCCGCCTCGGCGAGGTTTTCCATACGGTTGCCGACATTCGACCCCAGCGCCACGAACCCTTGCCTCTGATCGGCGCGTGAGACCGCCCAATACGACGTGAGCGCCTTGAATGCGCTCTTTACATCATGCACGCGTAACACGCGAGCTCCACACTCCACCGCAGAGAGGCACATGCCCATGGTCGCCGCATCGCGCTCCAGGGCCTCATCGGTAGCCGTGACAGCCCCCACGAAGCGCTTGCGAGAAACGGCACACATCACGTGATAGCCCATGGAGACGAGCTTCCTTGTATTGCGCTGAATGATGACGTCCTCGTCCGTGGACTTCTGGAAGCCCGCGCCAGGGTCGATGCAGATGCGATCGTGAGCAACGCCTGCACGTAGCAGCGTACGTGCCTGGTCGCCCAAGAAACCCATGACATCACGCATCACGGGCATCTCGTCGGGGAGCGTAAAGCGTCGTGCGCTGGGCACCTGCCGCCGCGCGGGCAGACTCGTGTCGAGGCGCACGGAACGCCGGGAGTTGCGACCGGACTTCTGGTTCCAGTGCATGACGATGACACCACAGTCCCACTCCGCCACGACATCGACCATGTCCTGCTCCGTAAAGCCGGAGACGTCGTTGACGATGGAAGCCCCGAGCTCCAGACAGGTCTGTGCGACCTCAGCATGGCGCGTGTCTATCGACACGATGGCACCGCGCTCGCACAAAGCCTCCACAACAGGCGCCACACGGTCAAGCTCGACCTCGGGATCAACCGGCTCATGACCAGGGCGCGTAGACTCGCCACCCACGTCGATGATGTCGGCCCCGTCATCGAGCATGGCTAGCCCATGAGCTATGGCCGCCTCGACGTCCATATGGTCGCCACCATCGGAGAACGAGTCGGGCGTGACATTGAGCACGCCCATGATGCGTGGCCTTGCAAGCGATATGTCGTGGCGTGCGCACCGCCAGCTGTTGTAGTTGTCGCGTAGCATCCCGTGCCCTTCGGATTTGGTACAATCCGTGTGATTCTAGCGCTTTTTGTGCGTAAGGCCAAATTTTCCGTATAGAAAATACGATGTAAACGAAGCATGATGTGTCGAAGAGGGGGTACCCCTACGACACCATCGGTACATGCGAGAACTTACCAGTCGAAAGCTTTTGCGATGTCGCAGGCGAGCACGAGGTCGGCCGACGAATCTTGCCCGGTAGGCTGCAGGTTGCAGATCACGAGGTCGCTACCCCGGAAGTAGCGCACAAGACCTGCCGCCGGATACACCACGAGTGACGTGCCTCCGATGATGAGCAGGTCGCACGATGCGATGGCGCGCACAGCCCCATCTATCACACGCTCGTCGAGTCCTTCTTCGTAGAGAACCACGTCGGGCTTCACCTCGCCGCCACATTTTTCGCAATGCGGCACACCCTTGGTACCCAGCACCCACTCCGCTGAGTAAACCTCACCACAGCGACGGCATATGTTGCGATGAACGGAACCGTGCAACTCCCACACACGCTTCGAGCCGGCAAGCTGGTGCAGGCCATCGATGTTTTGCGTGACGACCGCACTTACCTTGCCCTCGGCTTCGAGCTCGGCCAACTTGCGATGCGCCTGGCAGGGCTTAGCCCCAAGAGCGATCATCTTTGTCCGGTAAAAGTCAAAGAATTCCTCGGTGTGTGTGTCGTAGAAGCTCCGCGAGAGCATAGTCTCGGGCGGATACTTGAAGCGCTGATGGTACAGTCCATCGGGCGAACGAAAATCAGGGATGCCACTCGCCGTACTCACCCCCGCCCCACCAAAGAAGACGACACTTCCCGCTCGGTCAACTCGTTCCTTCAAAGCCTGCGCTGCCTCTCGCGCATCGGTTATCGTCCGTCCCATGTCGTGCTCCTTTCTCCGGATGGTCACATGATACGCCACTTGTCAACCAAGGTATACAATGGCAGGCAGCCCACGGAAGGAGTTCCCATGCCACGCCCGCCCTTCGCCTGCGACGTACACACGCACACCTTGTTCTCCCGCCATGCGTACTCTACCATCGGGGAATGCGTCGCGGCAGCACGCGAGGCCAGTCTCGAACTGATTGGCTCAACGGATCACTACTCGTGCATGATAAGCCCAACTCTGCACGTGCGCGACTACCAGCATTTCATCAACTTCGCAATGTGGCCACGCTTCTGGGACGGCGTGCAGGTAATGCGCGGTGTGGAAGCCGACATCGTGGACCTCGGTGGGCATCTCTTTGGTTGGGACATGGTCCTGCAGGAAGGCATCACCGGACGGGCGTTTCACCACGAGCTGACACTCAAGGAATACGTATGGCGTGACCTTGACTACGTCATCGCCAGCATCCACGACCAGACCTTTGCCGAAGGCGCGACAATCGGCCAGACCACCGACATGTATGTAGGTGCGCTTGACGACCCCAAAGTGCTCATCCTCGGACACACGGGACGAGCGGGCGTTCGATTCGACGTGGATACGGTGCTGCTCGCCGCAAAGAAGCGCGGCAAGCTCATCGAAATCAACGAGCACAGCTTCGCGCCTCACTACGGGGAACACACCCAACGCGCATGTCGTCACATTGCCGAGCGTTGCGCCGAACTCGGGGTCATGATATCCACCGGCACCGACGCTCACATAGCCTGTGACGTAGGGCGATTTGATCACACCGCTGCCATGCTCAGAGAGATTCACTTCCCACCAGAGCTGGTGGCCACACGTGACGCCAAGACGTTCCTCGATACGCTCGACAACGCCCTTGGCACATGAGGCACCATGGAAGCGTATCCCCACAGCACACCGCTACGTGGTAGAGTAGGGAAGCATCCGACCATCGGTAGACAAGGAGCCT